>JASIJN010000566.1 GCA_030050125.1 Streptosporangiaceae bacterium
GCCGGTCTATGCGCCACGCGCGCCGGGCCCGTCCGCCAACCGGGGCCGGCAGCGGCGTGGCCGGGTCGGTCCGAGCGGCCCCCGTGCGGGCCTGGCCGCGACGCCTCCGCCACATCCTGGCCGCACCTCCGACGCCCCGCCGTTGCTTGCAATTCCGCGATTCTCTCATGCCGGACGGCCTTCGCGCGGACACTCTCGGGCAGCTCAGGCCCGGCACGGGACGAGGTTTGCGAGTTCAGCGGCCGGCCCGGGCCACCACGGCGGCCCACTCGTCCAGCAGCGCCTGCGCGGAGTCGCCGTCGGCGGCCTCGGCCCACAGGTGCGTGACCGCGTCCGACGGGTCGGGGAGCACCAGGACCCAGCCCCCGTCGGGCGCATCCACGCGCACCCCGTCGGTGGTGTCGATGGTCCGCTCCCCCGCCGCCTCGACCACCGTCCGCATCACGCTGCCCTTGGCCGCCCACGGGGTCGGCATGGAGCGCTTGAGCAGGTGCGAGACCGGGATCCGGGCGTCGATCTGGCTGAGCGTCAGCCGGGTCCGGGCGACAAGGCCGAGCAACCGGGCGAACGTGGCGATCCCATCGATCGACCGGGAGAACTCGGGCATCACGAATCCGCCACGGCCGTCGGCGCCGAAGATCACGTCCTCGGCCGCCGTCGCCTCGTACAGGCCGTGCAGCGACGTCGGCGTCCACTCGACCTGGACCCCGTGGAACCGGGACACCCGCTCGGCCACCCTGGTCGTGCTCACCGGCAGCGCCACCCGCCCGGTCCGCCGCTCGGCCGCGATCAGGTCGAGCACCACGAGCAGCGCCCGCTCGTCGCTGACCAGCGCGCCCTTGTCATCGACCAGGGTGATCCGCTCGCCGACCGGATCGAAGCGGACGCCGAACGCGGCCCGGGACGACGACACCAGCTCGGCCAGCCGGTGCATCCCGGCGCGGATCTGGGCCAGCGACTGGGTCGGTGACGACTCGTCAAGCCGGTTGTTGACGGTCAGCACATCCACGCCGATCCGGCCGAGCAGCCCGGGCAGCACCAGCGACGCGGTGCCGCCCGCGCAGTCGGCGACCACCTTCAGGCCCGCTCCCCTGACGCCGTCCATGTCGATGCCGCGCACCAGCGCGTGCGTGTACGCCTCGACCACGCGCGCCGGGTAGGTCAGCTCGGCGATCTCGCCGGGGAACGCCCGCCGGTACTCCTGCCGGGAGAAGACGCGCTCCAGCTTGCGCTGCGCGGTCTGCGACATGTCGGCGCCGTCGGAGTCCAGGAAGATGATGTCGATCGACTGCGGGTCGCCGGGCGTGGTGCGCAGCGCGATCCCGCCGCTGTACTCGCTCCGCGCGGTCTCGAACCTGGCCACCGGCAGCGGCTGGGCCTCCAGGTCCACGACGTTGATCGCGCTCGCGTTGAGCGCCCCGTGCACCGCGCGCTTGAGCGCCCGGGCGGCCCGCGACACGTCACGGGACGTGGTGACGGTCGTGCCCTTCTTCAGCGTGCTGGCGTAGGCGCTGGCCAGCCGGACGCAGAGTTCCGGGGTGATCTCGACGTTGACCAGGCCAGACACCCCGCGCGGGCCGAACAGCGTGCGCTGCCCGCGGGACTCCCAGATCACGCTGGTGTTGACCACGGCGCCGGCCTCGATGGTCTTGAACGGGTAGACCTTGACGTCGGCGGACAGGTACGCCTCGGGCTCGATCACGCACTCGTCCCCGACCACCGCCGATTCCTCGACCCGGGCCGACCGCATCACGTCGCTGTTCTTCCCGATCACGCAGCCGCGCAGGGTGGCCCCGATGCCGACGTAGACGTTGTTGTGCACCACCGCGCGGTGCAGGAACGCCCCCTCCTTGACCACCACGTTGCTGCCGACGACCGTGAACTCGCGCAGCTGGGCGCCGCCCTCGATCTTGGCGTACTCCCCGATGGCCAGCGGCCCGGCGAGCACGGCGTCCGGGTCCACCTCGGCGCCCTCGGCCACCCAGACCCCCGGCGACATCTCGAACCCGGCGATCTCGGTCTGCACCAGGCCCTTCAGCACGTCGGCCTGGGCCTTCAGGTAGCTCTCGTGCGTGCCGACATCCTCCCAGTAGCCGTCGGCGACCCAGCCGTACAGCGGCGCGCCCCGCTCCAGCAGCCGCGGGAACACATCGCCGGACCAGTCGGCGACCTCGCCGGGCGCGAACTCGGCGAGCACCCCGGGCTCCATCACGTAGATGCCGGTGTTGACGGTGTCCGAGAACACCTGGCCCCAGGTCGGCTTCTCCAGGAAGCGCTGGATCCGGCCGTCGTCGTCCACAATGATGATCCCGAACTCCAGGGGGTCGGGCACCCTGGTCAGCCCGACGGTGACCAGCGCGCCGTTGTCCTTGTGGAACCGGACCAGCTCCGACAGGTCGATGTCGGTCAGCGCGTCGCCCGAAATGACCAGGAAGGCCTCGTCCCGCAGCGCGTCCTCGGCGTTCTTCACGCTGCCCGCCGTGCCGAGCGGGGTCTCCTCGGTGGCGTACTGGAGGCTCATCCCGAAGTCCTCGCCGTCGCCGAAGTAGTTGCGCACCATCGACGCGAGGAACGCCGTGGTGACCACGGTCTCGTCGAAGCCGTGCCGCCGCAGCAGCCGGAGCACGTGCTCCATGATCGGCCGGTTCACCACCGGCAGCATCGGCTTGGGCTGGTTGGCGGTCATCGGGCGCAGCCGGGTCCCCTCGCCGCCTGCCATCACGACAGCCTTCACCGCTGCCCAGCCTCCCAGTAATCCGCCCGCACCAGCGATCGCGCCTGTTGCACGTATAGCAGGGCGGCGCACCAGTACAGTGCACTTCCCCAGATCGCGAACGCCCAACCGGCAATCCTGGCGATCTCGGCGTAGCCGGCGCTGTGCGCGCCGAGGAACAGCAGCGGGAACGCGTAGAGCAAGGCCAGCGTGGCCGCCTTGCCGACGAAGCTGACCTGGAGCGGCCCGTAGGAGTGCCGGCGCAGGACCAGCAGCACGACGCCCAGCAGCAGTTCGCGCGCGGCGAGCAGCCCGACCAGCCACCACGGGATGATGGACCGGACGGCGAGCGCGACCACCGTGGCCACGATGTAGAGGTGGTCCGCGGCCGGGTCGAGCACCTGGCCCAGCCGGCTCTGCTGGTTCAGCGCCCGGGCGATCTTGCCGTCCAGCCAGTCGGACGCCCCGGCCGCGATCAGCAGGCCGACGGCCCACCAGTCCCCGGCCTGGGTGCGCAGACCGAGCACCAGCCACACGAAGACCGGGACTCCGGCGAGGCGGGCCACGCTGATCGCGTTGGGAATGGTGACGACCCGCTCCTGCGCGTCGCCCGAGGCCACGTCAGCCGCCGCCGCCTTTGCCATCCTGCCTCGCTGCACCCCTGCCGGCCCTCTCACTCGGGGGCGGGACACCCAGGATACGAGGGCGGCGCCGGCGCTACGGAGCCTGCCACAGGGTGGCGATGCCCTGGCCGACGCCGATGCACATGGTCGCGGCCGCCCGCGCCGCCCCGCGGCGGCGGAGCTCGTGCAGCAGCGTGGTGGTGATCCGCGCGCCCGAGCAGCCGAGCGGATGGCCGATGGCGATCGCGCCGCCGTTCACGTTGACCCGCTCGGGGTCGAGCTTGAGCTCGTCGATGACCGCCACGGCCTGCGCCGCGAACGCCTCGTTGACCTCCACCAGGTCGAGATCGTCCGCCCGCCAGCCCGCCCGGGCCAGCAGCCTGGTCATCGCGGGCACCGGGCCGATCCCCATGAAGTCCGGGTGGACCCCCGCCGCGGCGGTGCCGGCGTACCTGGCGATCGGCTCCGCACCGGGCACCTGGCCGACCGCGCGCTCCGACATCAGCAGCAGCCCGGCCGCACCGTCGTTGAGTGGCGAGGAGTTTCCCCCGGTCACGGTGCCGTCCGGCCGGAACGCGGGCTTCCTGGCGGCCAGGTCGTCCAGGGTCAGCCCGGGCCTGATCCCCTCGTCGGCGCTCACCTCGGCCGCGGCTCCGTCCGGGCCCGGCACGGTCACCGGGATGATCTCCTCGGCCAGTACGGCGCCGGCCCGGGCGGCCCGCTGGTGGCTCTGCAGCGCGAACCGGTCCTGCCGGTCCCGGCCGACCCGGTAGCGCTGGGCCACGTTCTCCGCGGTCTCGCCCAGGCTGACCGGCGGGTAGAGCTGCTGCATCAGCGGGCTGACCAGCCGCCAGCCGAGCCGGGTGTCGGCCGCCCCGAGGTCCCGGGCGAACGGCTCGGCCGCCCGCGGCAGCACGAACGGCGCCCTGGTCATCGACTCGGTGCCGCCCGCCAGGCAGATGTCGGCGTCACCGGCCGCGATGGCGCGGGCGGCGCCGGCGATCGCCTCCATGCCGGACCCGCAGAGCCGGTTGACGGTGGCGCCCGGGATCTCCACCGGCAGCCCGGCCAGCAGCACGCCCATCCGGGCGACGTTCCGGTTGTCCTCGCCGGCCTGGTTGGCCGCTCCCCAGTACACGTCGTCGATCCGGGCCGGATCCAGCCACGGGTTGCGCGCCACCAGGGCCCGGATCACGTCGGCCGTGAGGTGATCGGGGCGCGCCCCGGCCAGTGCTCCCTTGATCTTGCCGACCGGGGTCCTGCACGCGTCGACCGCGAACACGGCGCTCATGTCTACGAATGTACCGTCGGGCCCGCGGATGTACCGTCGGGCCGGTCAGCCGGCCCGCTGCGCGATGAACGCGGCCAGCGCGGCCAGCGTGGCCAGCGCGTCCAGGTTGAGGTCCTCGCCGGCGACGTCCACGCCGAACCGCCTGTGCACCTCGCGCAGCAGCAGCGTGCCGGTCAGCGAGTCGAGGCCGACTCCCGCGCCGAACAGCGGCTCCTGGTCGCTGATGCCGCGCAGCTCCGCGCGCCCCGTCGCCTGGGCCAGTATGTCGCGGAGCTCACCGGTGACGTCCGGCGCCGCGGGGCCGTTCATCCGGCCTCGGGCGCGGCGGCCCAGGCGGGCAGCTCGGGCGGCGCCCCGGC
>JASIJN010000567.1 GCA_030050125.1 Streptosporangiaceae bacterium
GTCAGCCGGGCTGGCGCTCCAGGGCGTCGAGGTCGCGTTCGGCGTAAAGGCGGTGCTGCCATTCCTCGTTGAGGATGGCGCGCAGGCAGCGGCTGACCGGGAAGCTCTCCGGTTCCGGGTAACCTGGCTCGGTGACCGGCCGGGTCACGCCGGCGAGTTGCTCGTCGGTGAGGTCGGCGAGCACCGACCGGACGGTGGCCATCCGGTCGGCGCGCAGGGCCAGCACCTGGTCCAGGGACGGGCGGGCGCCGCGGTCGCGGGGGATGCTGGGCTCCTCGGGCATCTCGTCGTGTGGCAGGTCCAGCGGATCCCAGGGCGACGGCTGGCCCAGGATGGCGCGGTTCACCCAGGCGTCAGTGGCGAAGACCAGGTGGCGCAGCGTCTCGATGAACGACCACTCGCCGTCGACCCGCTGGTGCAGCAGTTCCGGGTCCAGGCCGCGGGCCCGGGCCACGGTCTGCTGCCACAGCGGCTCCAGTATGTCCCAGGCTTCGCGGTACCCGGCGGCGTCGGACGGGCGCATCTTGGCCCGGCCGGGGTAGCGGCGGTCGAGTTCGGCCTCCACCAGCGGCACGACGTCGACGCCGTTGATCCTGAGGTTCTTGATCTGGCCGCTGATGTCCATGTCCACTAGGTCCGCCCCGCGGATCGTGACCCCGGTCAGGTCGGCCAGGCGGAAGCGTGCGCCGGTGAGGTCGACGTTGTGAAAGTCGGCGCCGGTCAGGTAGACGTCCTCGAACCGGGCGCTGGACAGGTAGACGTCCTCGAACCGGGCGCCGGACAGGTAGACGTCCTCGAACCGGGCGCCGGACAGGTTCTTGTGGGTGAAGTCGGTCACCCGTGCAGCCTGCCACGAACGCGTGGCGCCTGGCCCGTGCGGGCAGCCGAGCGGTAGCAGTATTGGTGTGCGCTAACGATCTGTAATGGTTGAGGTTACGGTCCGTCATAGACCCGGGCATCAGCCTGCCGCCGGGGCTGCGCTGCCCCGTGCTGCCCCGTGCTGCCGGTGATGGGTGCGGCGTTGCTGTAGCTAGATGTGCACCGGGTTCGCACCCATCCCGGCCGGCTGCCCCGCGACCGCCCGCTCAGCGAGCACGACCGCCGGACTGACGCCCGCCGGCCGGCCGGGCAGGCGAAGCAGGCCAACCCCCGCGATTGAAGAGCATCAGGCGGGGCCCGGCCGGGCCACGTCGCTGTCGGCCAGCGTGTGCGCCGGGACCGGGGCGGGCGCGGAGGCGTGGTCGGCGCCTTCGGTCATCGCGGTGGCCCACAGCTCTCGCATACGGCGCCGCGAGGGCAGCAGCAGCGCCGCCACGAGCGCGCCGACACCCAGCAATGCCGCGGATACCGTGAACGCCACGCTGTAACCCCGCACGGCGGCCGCCGCGGGAGCCAGCGGCCCGGCGTGGTGCGCGGCCAGGTAGGTCGCCGTCGCCGTCAGGGCCAGCGTGCTCAGCGCGGCGGTTCCGATCGAGCCGCCCACCTGCTGCATGGTGTTGACCAGCGCGGAGGCCACGCCGGAGTCCTGCCGGGCAACTCCGGTGGTGGCGGTGTTGATGGCGGGGGCGAAGATCATGCCGAAGCCCAGGCCGAGCGCCAGCAGCGCGGGCAGGATGCGGCCGGCGTAGCTCGAGGTCACCGTGAGCTGGGTCAGGTAGGCCATCGCGCCGCCGCCGAGCAGCATGCCGGTCACGACGAGCGCCCGCGGCCCGACCCTCGGAAGCAGCACGATGCTGGAGCTGTTCGAGGCGAGCAAGATGCAGGAGATCATCGGCAGGAAGGCCAGCCCGCTGGTCATCGGGCTGTAGCCCTTGACCTGCTGGAGATAGTAGGTGAGGAACAGGAAGACGCCGAAGACCGCGATCCCGGTCAGGCCGACCGAGACATAGGCGCCGCCCCGGGTCCGGTCCGCGATGACCCGCAGCGGCAGCAGCGGGTGGCTGACCCGGCGCTCGGCGAGCACGAACGCGGCCAGCAGGATGGCCCCGGCGACGAGCGAGCCCACGGTCAGCGCCGCGGTCCAGCCGGCGAGTTCCGCGTGTGAGAAGCCGAAGACGATGAGGAAAAGCCCGGCCGAGGCGAGGACGGTTCCCAGCCAGTCCATCCGCGGGCGGCTGGCGGGCCGGTTGCTCCGCATGTACGTCAGCGCGCCGGCCACGGCGATCGCGGCGAAGACCAGGTTGACGTACAGGGTCCAGCGCCAGGACAAGTACTGCGTCAGCACGCCGCCGAGGATCAGGCCGACGGCGCCGCCGCCGCCGGCGACGGAGCCGAAGACGCCGAACGCCCGGCCGCGCTCGCGCGGGTCGCGGAAGGTGCTGACCAGGGTGCCCAGGGCGGACGGCGCGAGGATGGCGCCGAAGGCGCCCTGGAGTGTCCGGGCCACCACGAGCATCCCGAACGACACGGCGGCGCCGCCGAGCGCCGAGGAGAGCGCGAAGCCGGCGAGGCCGATGATGAAGACCCGCTTGCGGCTGAACATGTCGCCGAGTCGCCCGCCGAGCAGCAGCAAGCTGCCGAACGCCAGGGCGTACGCGGTCACGACCCACTGCCGGTCGTTGTTCGGGAAGCCGAGGGCGTGCTGGGCCGATGGCAGGGCGATGTTCACGACGGTGGCGTCCAGCACGACCATGAGCTGGGCGATGGCCACGATGACCAGGATGAGCCAGCGATGGTCGCTGGCCCCGGAAGGCCGCGCGCTGCTGCTGGAAGTTACCGACGACATGGTGAGCTGGCCTCCGGGGAAGGGATGCGGCGGGTAAGGGTCGTGATGTTCGGGGCGCGCCGGACGGTCATGCCGGGACCGCCGATCCGCCTGGTACCGCGGCCGGTCCGCCCGGTGCCGCTGCCGCGGTCGGGCCCCCGGCCGCCTTGTCCAGGCTGTCCAGCAGCCGGTACAAGGTGGCCAGCTCCTCCTCGCTCAGCGCGCCGAAGATCTGGGTCAGAGCGCGCTCGCGGGCGGCGTTCGCCACCTCGAGGCATCCCTCGCCCGCTTCGGTGATCGCCACGAGCTTGGCCCGGCGGTCGGTGGCGTCCGGCCGGCGCTCGGCCAGGCCGAGGCGCTCCAGCCCGTCGACAATGTCGGTGATCGAGTGGGGGGACAGCCCGAAGTCGGCCGCCAGCGTGTTCTGCCGGACCGGCCCCTGCTCGCGCAGGCGCAGCAGCACCTTGGTCCGGGCCAACGACAGGCCGCAGCCGCTCATCTCGTCGTTGACCGCCCGGAACATCCGGTGATGCACGGCCAGGTACCGTTCGCCCACCTGCTCAGCAGTGATCATCGCTGGCCTCTGACATCCTCCGCCGCCGCTCCATCCTTGACAGAGATCACGTTGATGAATGTCATAATGAGGAGCATCACGGATTTATTCCGCGCCGCGGATCTCCGCCTCGCCGTCGTCCCCCGGGGGACGGGCCGGCCTAAACGGCTGGTTCGACGCGACGCCGAGCGGCGATGGTGGCCGTGTGCCTACCGTGACGCCACGGGACGGATCAGTACGCGCGCCCGAAGATGAGCCGCTTCCCGTATGCGGACTTCTGATCGCACCGAACGCACAGGCCCTCCTCCGCCGGGCCCTCGGCCGGAATGCACCGCGGGGTGGCCGATGTCGCGGCCTTGATCTCGTCCTCGCACTCGGGCTCGCCGCAGTGGAACGCCAGGGCCCAGCCCGTCTTGACCGCCTCGGCGAAATCGGCCCACGAGTTGACCGTGGCCGTGTGGGAGTCCCTGAAGTCGGTCGCCCGCCGCAGCAGCAGGCTTTGCATCGCGTCGAGCTCGAACTGCAGCCGGGCGGGCGCCGAGTCGAGGGATACCGGCGTCTTGCCCTCGCCGAGCCGGGTGGACATCAGCGCGGAGCCCTCGGCCAGGTCACGGGGACCGAGCTCGAGCCGGACCGGCACGCCGCGCAGCTCCCAGTCGTTGAACTTGAAGCCAGGGGAGAGCTGGGGGCGGTTGTCCAGGTGCGCGCGGATGCCCGCCCGGCGCAGCCTTTCGGCCAGTTCCCTGGCCGAGGGCAGCACCTGCTCGGCCTGCTCGCCCCGGCCTATCGGCACGATCACCACCTGGTACGGAGCGAGCAGCGGGGGAAGGACGAGGCCCTTGTCGTCGCCGTGCGTCATGATCACGCCGCCAACCATCCGGGCGCTCATGCCCCACGACGTGGTGTGGCAATACTCCAGTTCGCCGCTTTGCGCGGTGTACTGAATGTTGAAGGCCTTGGCGAAGTTCGTGCCCATATAGTGCGAGGTGCCGGACTGCAGTGCGCGCCCGTCGCGCATCATGCCTTCGACCGTGTACGTCCGCTGGGCGCCCGGGAAGCGCTCTCCCGGGGTCTTCTCGCCGTCGACCACCGGCATGGCGGCGATCTCCCGGGCCACCTTCGCGTACAGATCGAGCGCGAGCAGCGTCTCCCTCATCGCGTCCGCCTCGTCGGAATGCGCGGTGTGACCCTCCTGCCACAGGAACTCGGTCGTGCGCAGGAACATCCGCGGCCGCATCTCCCAGCGCACCACGTTCGCCCATTGGTTCAGCAGCATCGGCAGGTCCCGGTGCGAGCTGATCCACTTGGCCATCATCTCGCCGATCACGGTCTCCGACGTGGGCCGGACGACCAGCGGCTCCTCGAGTTCCTTGCCGCCCGCGTGGGTGACCACGGCGAGTTCGGGGGAGAAGCCCTCGACGTGCTCCGCTTCGCGCTGCAGGTAGCTCTCCGGGATCAGCAGCGGGAAGTAGGCGTTGTCGTGGCCGGTTTCCTTGATCCGCCGGTCGATGTCGGCCTGGAGCAGCTCCCAGATGCGGTAGCCGTAGGGGCGGATCACCATGGTGCCCCTGACCGGTCCCCGGTCGACAAGCTCGGCCTTGAAGACGAGCTCGTTGTACCAGGCCGAGAAGTCTTCGCTCTGCGGAGTCACTCCGCGTTCGTCCCGCGCCACAGGCAGAGGCTACGCTAAGCGCCGCGGCGACGCTGACATCACCCGGCGCGGATGATTCCCGGCAAGACAACCCGATGGCCCCCGGTCCGGTGCGTTCAGGACTGAGTCAGCCGGCGATGACCGTCCCGGATTTCATCCAGCTCAGGTGAACCGCAGCCGGCCCGCAGCGGAGCACGATGGGCCGATGGCAACGCCGACGGATCCGCTTGCCCTGCTGCGTACCCGCAACTACCTCGTCCTGCTGGCCGTCGCGGCGCTGGTGGGGGTGCCGGTCTCTGCCGCCGCGTACGGCTTCCTGGCTCTGGTCAGCTATGTGCAGAAGGAGATCTTCATCCACCTTCCGCACGGGCTCGGCTTCTCCACGGAACCGGCGTGGTGGCCGGTGCCGGTCGTCGCCGTCGGGGGCGTGCTGACCGGCCTGGCCATCATGTACCTGCCGGGCCGGGGAGGGCCGTCGCCGGCCGACGGCTTCAAGGTTCACGGCGCCCCGGCCCCGAGGGACCTGGCCGGGGTTGTCCTGGCCGCCCTGGCGACCTTGTGCTTCGGGGCGGTGCTGGGGCCCGAGGCGCCGCTGATCGCCCTGGGCGGAGGGCTGGTCATGCTCGCCGTGAGCCTGGCCCGGCGCCCGGTGCCCAAGCAGGCCGCCTCGGTGCTGGCCGCGGCCGGGGGCTTCGCGGCCATCAGCACTCTGCTGGGCTCCCCGATCCTGGGCGCCTTCCTGCTCATGGAGGCCTCCGGCCTGGGCGGCCCAACCCTGGGGCTCGTCCTGGTGCCGGGCTTGCTGGCCTCCGGTATCGGCTCCCTGATCTTCATCGGCCTGGGTGTCCTGACCGGCCTGGGCACGTTCTCGCTGGCGATCCCGGCCTTGCCCCACTTCGCCCGGCCCGACGTGGCCGAGTTCGGCTGGGCGGTGGTGATCGGGCTGGCCGCCCCCGTGCTCGGCCGGGGCATCAGGTGGACGGGAACGTTCCTGAAGCCGTACTCCGAGCGGTCTACGCTCTTGGTCGTCCCGCTCGCCGGGGCGGCGGTCGGGCTCCTCGCGTTCGCCTTCGCCGAGGGGACCGGCAAGCCAACGTCCGACGTGCTGTTCTCGGGCCAGTCTGAGCTCGGTCCGCTGATCATCCACGCCGCGAGCTACAGCGTGGGGGCGACGGTGCTGCTGCTGGCCTGCAAGGGGCTGGCCTACGGGGTGTCGCTGGGCAGCTTCCGCGGCGGGCCGACGTTCCCCGCGCTGTATGTGGGCGCGGCGGGCGGCATCGCGATGTCCCATCTGCCGGGACTGTCGCTGGTGCCCGCGGTCGCGGCGGGGATGGGCGCGATGGCCGTGGTGATGCTGACTTTGCCGATGACCTCGGTCCTGCTGGCCACCCTGCTGTTCCTGTCCGACGGCCTGGCCGTGACGCCCCTGGTGATCGTGGCCGTCGTCGTCGCCTACGTGACGCACGCGCGGCTGGAGCCGCGGCCAGCCCCGTTAATCGCGGGCAGAAGAGGCATCACCCGTTGCGGGTGGACGGGTGGGCTCCCACCCGTTCGGGGTGAAGCGTCACGGCACCGGGCCGTCAGCGGCACCAGCCGACCAGCCGAATGCCGGTGATGATCTGGGGCGTGATGCGGATCACGTGATCCATCTGCCCGTCGGCCCACGGCTCCAGCAGCCCCATGTAGCGGGCCACCGCGGCGCGGTCGCTGACGAGACGAGCCGTCCCGGTGACGATCACGCTCCATCCGGTGTGCCGTTCCGGGTCGAGATCGTCGGCCTCATAGCAGACCACCGCGCCGTCATTCGAGGCGTGCCCGACGATCGCCGCGCCCAGATGAGACCGGATGATGATTGCCTTGTTGTCCACCAGGTGGTTGACCGGGCGGATCGCAGGCATCGCCTTCATGGTGAACACGATCCGGCCCAGCGCCACGTGGCTCAGCAGCTCCCAGGACTCCTCGTCGGTCAGCTTCAGCGCCTGGCGAGGCCGGGTCATCTGCATGATCCGTGCCCGTACCTGCTCGTCTCCCGCCACCTGCCCTCGCTAACATCTTGTGCGTTCCGCGGGCCACAGCGGCCACGCGCGCCGACACGGTGATGCATACTGCGTGGAACCGCAGCGGGGCAGGGGCAAAGGTCCCGGAACTGAGCGGTCGAGAGGACGACGCCGCAGCAGCAGGTCAGGGGCGTCCTCCGGGATACCCCGGATCGATCAGCCGGAGCCGGACGAGCTGCCGTCTCCAACCCGGCACCCGGGCAACATGGGCGGCGGCGATCGCCTTGAGCACCGCCTTCTGGTGTTCGCGGCTGTGGGCTTCTCGCCCGGAGCGCCACGTCCTCCATACCTGGTCGCGGAGCCGCTTGGGGACCCGGTACCAGTCGCGGCGGCACATCAGCCGCTCTCGGTCGATCCGTTCGTCGCAGCCGGGCACGGGACAGAGACCGCCAGGTCTCAGTAACCTCGTCGGCTGGCCGCCTGGCCCTCGGCCACGGCCCCTTGGTAAGGCCGCCGGGTTCTTGCGCTCCGCCAGCTGGGTCGTCATGGGTATCTCCTCGCATATCAAGCCAATGGGTTGAACGTTACAGAACGCCACCGGCATTCCGTGGGTCGGCGCGCCATCTGGACATCTCGACAATCCATGTCTACTGGCTGAGGGGGTTGCGGAACCCCGTTATCGCCGCGCCGGTCGGTCGGGGCATGGCCGCTCGGCGGCTGGCGCCGACCGAGTTGAATTCGACAGACCAGGGTCGTGACCTCGGCTGCCCGCCGGGGTAGGACCAGGGCAAGCAGCATGCGCGACGGAAGCGCACACGCCCCGAGGAACAGCAGCGGGGTGAGCGCCGCCGCCGGAGGCATCGGGGTAACGCCGGGGCGACCATGGCCAGTGCAAGCGGAGGAACAAGGCGGCCGGTTCGCGGGGCGAGGGTGATGAGCTGGCTGTCGAGGGTGTTCCAGCTCAACGCCGCGGGGCTCAACTGGCCGCGAGCCGTGCTGTTCTTGGACGTCGCCCTGGTGCCGCTGGTCGTCTTCTGGGCGATCGGGCACGAGCAGTATCTGCTCAGCGCACTGTTCGGCCTGCTGTTTGCCTGGCTGGCCGACCCGGGGGGCGGCTACGGGCAGCGCGCGTCGCACATCGCCGTCTTTGCGCTGATCGGCGCGGGGCTGACCGCGCTGGGGTTTGGCATCGGCGGGGACCCCTGGGGCTGGCTGGTGCTCGCGGCCTTCGCGGTAACGCTGGCGGCCGGGCTGGCGGTCGCATTCGGGGTGCGCAGGTTCGTTGTGGCCTTGCTGCTCAACCTGTGGTTCATCGTCGCGGTCGGAATCGGTTTCAGCTTCCATCATCACGCGCACATCACCAGCTACACCTGGGCTCAGGTGCTCGCCTGGGCCGGGGGGTCGGCGCTCTGGATCGCGGTGACGTTCGTCTGCTGGCTGTTCGGCGGGCGCCAGGACCGGCCGCAGCCCATCGCAGAGATCCCGGGCGACACCTCGCCGCGGAAGCTGACCGGCCCGTTGATCGTCTTTGCGGTGATCCGCGCTCTGGCCATAGCCGGCGCCGTCGCGCTGGCGTTCGGACTGGACCTGTCGCACGGCTACTGGATGCCGATCGCGGTCATGGTCGCGATGAAGCCGAGCCTCGAGCAGTCCACGTTCGTGGCCCTTCAGCGGCTCGCCGGCGCGCTGATCGGCGCGGTCGCAGCCGCGCTGCTGCTGTTGATACCGGCCAACGAAACCGGATCCAGACTGTTCGCGATCTCGCTCGGACTCGAGGTGATCGCGCTCGTCCTGTTCATGCACGGGGCGGCGATCCGCTTCTGGAACTACGCGCTCTACTGTGCCGCCATCGCGGCCGGCGTGCTGATCCTGGTGGACCTTCCGCAGCCCTCCAACTATGACGCCGAGGGCTACCGGGTGCTGTGGACGCTGTCCGGCGTGGGAATCGGCTTGCTCGTCTTGCTGCTGGCCGGCCTGCTCGCCAGGCGCGCGGCCAAGGCGCCGCCACAACAAGCCACGCAGCCAGCCTGAACGCCCCCGAAGACGGGCCAGCTCAGGTCGGCCCCGCCGTCGTCAGAGCGGGCTGGCGGCCGCGTTCTGGGCGTGCTCCTGCTCCAGCCCGCGGGCGATCCGGCGCAGGAAAGACCGCAGCGTCGCGCGGGCGAGGCGGGTGAGCAGCGCGTCGTGAAGGACCTGGCCAGCCCGGCCAAGGGGAGGACGGTAACGTCCGGAGAGCTGAAGCTCTGACCGCTCGGGATCGATCGCCGTCAGCCGCAGTTCGCCCTCGAACCGGGGGAAGATCCCGGCCGGGCCGGCGGCCTCCCAGATGAACGGGATGACCAGGCTCCCGTCGGCCTGCTCGGCTCGGCCCAGGTGCACGGCTATGGTCTTGCCGAGCCAGCCCGGTCCGCCCGGTCCGACCCGGATCCGCGGCTCCTCCTGATCGCAGGCCTCGGCGTGCGCGGTCAGCCACGATGTGCCGGCGCTCAGCCGGGCCGCGATCACCGCCGTCGGCAGCTCCACCTGGACCGAGTCGGCGATGGTGACGGCAGCCGCGTGCGGGTGCGCGTCTGCCGGGACCGGGTAGGACCGGCGCGCTATTGCCGCGTCCCGCTCCGCGAGCACTGCGAGAGTGGTCGAGGCGAGCACCTCCCGCAGCGACGCGGTGGCCTTGGTCATCGTCTCGTGCATCGGGCACACGTCCTGCCAGCGGCACGGACCGTCGCCCAGCGCGCAGCGCTCCGAGGCCAGCGGTCCCTCGGCTGCCTCGATGACCTCGGCCAAGCTCACCTGACCGGGCGGCCGGGCCAGCCGGTGGCCGCCGTCCCGCCCGAAGGCCGACACCGCGATCCCGGCGTGCACCAGGTCTCCCAGGATCTGGGAGACGAACGTGCGGGGGATGTCCATCTCGGCCGAGATCTCGCGCAGTTTCTTCGGCCGTCCGCTCTCATAGGCCCGGGCGAGGCAGATGGCGGCGGCCGTCGCGTAGCTGCCGCGCTTGGAGAGCGTCACGTCCACGCGCCAAGTTTATCGAGCAGCTTGACGGACAAGTTAAGAGCTGAAACTCTACGTTGAGTTTAGGACTAAACATTTAACGCCCAACCGCACGTTAACCGAGGCGCCCCGGGCCGCGAGGCAAGGCCGCGTAGAAGCGAGGAGCTGTCATGCCGGGTGACGAGCGGCAACGGTCACGGGCTATGCGGCGGGCGCGCCCCCTTCGCACGCCGGGCGCTGCCGCCGGCGCGCGGAGTCGGCCAGGTGCCCGGTGAGCGCGTTCGACGCCGTGCAGGCCGACGAGACGGCGGTGCCGCCGGGCTCGTACACGGCGCCCCGGAGCTACCGCAAGGGTTCGCTCCTGGCCGACTGGCTGTCCTCCACCGACCACAAGATCATCGGTCACCTGTACCTGATCACCGCGTTCGGCTTCTTCCTCGTGGCGGGCCTGCTGGCGCTGATCATGCGGGTCCAGCTGATGGGGCCGGACAACCACGTCGTGTCGGACCAGCAGTACAACGAGCTGTTCACCATGCACGGCATCCTGATGCTGATCTTCTTCGCCACGCCGTTGTTCGTGGGATTCGCCAACGAACTGATGCCGCTGCAGATCGGCGCGCCAGACGTGGCGTTCCCCCGGCTGAACCTGCTCAGCTACTACTTCTTCCTGTTCTCCGGCCTGATCATGCTGGCCAGCTTCATCGCCCCGGGCGGCACCGAGTCGTTCGGCTGGTATGCGTACGCCCCGCTGACCAGTTCGCTGTACTCGCCGGGGGTGGGCGCGGACATGTTCATCATGGGCCTGGCGCTCTCGGGCCTCGGCACGATCCTGGGCGGGGTCAACTTCCTGACCACGATCTTCTGCATGCGCGCCCCCGGCATGACCATGTTCCGGATGCCGATCTTCACCTGGAACGTCCTCATCACCAGCATGCTGGTGCTGCTGGCCTTCCCCGTGCTGGCCGCCGCGCTGCTGGTGCTGGAGATCGACCGCAAGTTCGGCGCGCAGGTGTTCAGCGCCTCCAGCGGCGGGGCCATCCTGTGGCAGCACCTGTTCTGGTTCTTCGGCCATCCCGAGGTGTACATCCTGGCCATCCCCTTTTTCGGCGTGGCGACCGAGATCCTGCCGGTGTTCGCCCGTAAGCCGCTGTTCGGCTACAAGGGCCTGGTCGGCGCGACCATCGGGATCGCCGGCCTGTCCATGACCGTGTGGGCGCACCACATGTTCACCACCGGCGCGGTCCTGCTGCCGTTCTTCTCGTTCATGACCTTCCTGATCGCCGTGCCCACCGGGGTCAAGTTCTTCAACTGGATCGGCACGATCTGGCGCGGCCAGATCACCTTCGAAACCCCGATGCTGTTCATTCTCGGGTTCATGGTGGTGTTCTTGTTCGGCGGGCTGACCGGCGTCATGCTCGCCTCGCCGCCGCTGGACTTCGCGGTCAGCGATACGTACTTCGTGGTCGCGCACTTCCACTACGTGCTGTTCGGCACCGTGGTGTTCTGCATGTTCGGCGGGTTCTACTTCTGGTGGCCGAAGTGGACCGGCAAGATGCTCGACGACCGGCTCGGCAAGTGGCACTTCTGGTCGGTGTTCATCGGGTTCAACCTGACCTTCCTGGTGCAGCACTGGCTCGGCGTGATGGGCATGCCGCGCCGGGTGGCGAACTACCCGTTCCTGCCGCACCTGGCCACGACGCTGAACGACATCTCCTCGATCGGCGCATTCATCCTGGGCGCCTCGAACTTCATCTTCTTCTACAACGTCTACAAGACCTGGAAGACGGGACAGCGGGTCACCGCCGACGACCCGTGGGGCTTCGCGAATTCGCTGGAGTGGGCGACGTCCTGCCCGCCGCCGCGGCACAACTTCACCTCGATTCCGCGCATCAGGTCCGAGCGGCCCGCGTTCGACCTGCACTACCCGCACATCCGGGCCGGCCGCGTCACGGACGAACACGGACGACCGGCATCCGAAGGGTCGCGCGACCGGGCACAGGCTGGGCAGCCAGGGAGCTAGCGGCGGCGGCCGCCTCCGGCGAACCGGCCTGACGCCGGCCCGACCGCGTCCGGGCGCGGGGGCCGCGCCAGCCCGCGAGCTTCCGTGAAGCGGACCAAAGTCCCTACCACCGGGCACCACGACGGCGTGGGGTGGAAAGGGGAGGTGAGTTTGCATGGCTGGACTGGTGCGGCGTGAGCCGCGCGGCGAGGTCGC
>JASIJN010000568.1 GCA_030050125.1 Streptosporangiaceae bacterium
CGAGGTGGGCACGACCGACTCTCATGAATCGTACCCAGGTTTCGTAACGACGCTCCAATACGTTATCCTGGCCGTTATCCGGCTGCAGAGGTCGGCGGACCCGTCCCGCGGCGCTCGCGGGACGGCTTGCGAGGCGGTGGTCACTCATGGGCACGCTGGTCACCTACCGGCTGCATGATTCGGTCGCGACGATCACAATGGACGACGGCAAGGTCAACGTGCTGTCCCAGGCGATGCTCACCGAGCTCGGCGCTGCCCTCGGCCGCGCCGCGGCCGACCGGGCGGTGGTCGTGCTGACCGGCCGAGAGGGGGTGTTCTCGGCGGGCTTGGACCTGCCGGTCCTGCGGGCCGGCGGCACGGAGGCTGCCGACCTGCTGCGCGCCGGATTTGAGCTGGCAGCGCGGCTGCTGGCCTTCCCGACCCCGGTCCTAATCGCCTGCCCGGGGCACGCGGTGGCGATGGGGGCGTTCCTGGTGCTGTCCGGCGACTACCGCATAGGGAGCTGCGGCGCGTACAAGCTCACGGCCAACGAGGTCGCCATCGGCATGACCATGCCGCGGGCGGCGGTGGAGATCTGCCGCCAGCGCCTCACCCCGGCCTGCCTCAACCGGGCCGTCGTCCTGGCCGAGGTCTTCCCGCCCGACGAGGCCGTCACCGCGGGATTCCTGGACCGGGTGGTACCGGCCGCGGAGCTAGCCCAGGCCGCCGGCCGAGCGGCAGCCGAGCTGGCCAGGCTCGACCTGGACGCCCACGCGGCCACCAAGCAGCGCGCCCGGAAGCTGGCGGGGATCGCACTGCGGGAAGCCATCGACGCCGACGACGCCGAATACCGGGCACAGCTCGCCGCGCAGCCCGCAGGCTGACCGAGCCGGGTCGGCGATGCCCAGAGCCAAACAGCGGACCGGTCAGCTGCGCGAGCACATCGTGGAGGTGGCCGTTGCGATGCTGGCCGCTGACGGGGTCGGGGGTTTGACGACCCGGAAGGTCGCAGAACAGGCCCAGACGTCGCCTCCCGCCGTCTACGAGCTGTTCGGCGACAAGGCCGGCCTGGTCCGGGAGATTTACTTCGAGGGCTTCCGGCTCCTCGGGGACTGCTTCGGGAGGCTGCGGGAGTCGGGTGATCCGCGCGCTGACCTGCTCCGCGGGGTCCAGGTGTTCCGGATCTTCGCCCGGGACAACCCGGTGCTGGCCCAGGTGATGTTCTCCCGGCCGTTCGCCGACTTCGATCCCGGCCCGGCCGAGCTGGAGGCCGGGGCGGTCACGCGGGAGTTCATCGTGCACCGGGTCCGGCGCTGCATCGACGCCGGGATCATCGATGGTGACCAGACCGACATCGCCCACGGGCTCCTCGCCCTGGCCCAGGGGCTGGCGATGCAGGAGGCCGCCGGGTGGCTCGGCTCCTCCAGGGCATCGGTGAACCGCCGGTGGAATCTGGCCGTCCACGCCCTTCTCGCCGGCCTCGCCCCGTCAAGCCCAGCCGTCCCCGCGGCCCGGCAGGACACACCGTGACCTGGCCAGCAGCGGTCGGCGGCTGCGTGCCATTGGCGCTAGGCCGGGTTCCCCGGTCGCGATGCTTGCTGGAGCGCGGCGTTCAGGTCGTTCCAGAGGTCATCGATGTGTTCGCAGCCGACGCTCAGGCGCAGGAGCCCGGGGGGCACGTGGCCTTGTCCGGGGAGCTTGCTGCGCCGCGCGATGGTGGTTTCGACGCCGCCCAGGCTGCTGGCGTGGACGATGACCTGCACGGCGTCGCAGAGGCGATCGGCGGTGGGGGCGTCGGCCACCTCGAAGGCCAGCACTGCCCCGAAGCCAGCCATCTGCGCGGCCGCTGTGCGATGCCCGGGGTCGCCGGGGAGGCCGGGGTAGCGCACGCGGCTGACGGCCGGGTGCTCGTCAAGTCGGCGGGCGAGTTCGCCGGCGTTGCGCTGGCCGCGATCGAGCCGCACGGCCAGGGTGCGCAGGCCGCGCAGCGCCAGGAATGCCTCCAGGGCTCCGGGGGTTGCGCCCGACAGGCTGCGACGGTGGCGCAGGCGCCCGGCCAGGGCCGGCTCACGGGCGATGGTGATGCCGGACAGCAGGTCGGAGTGGCCGCCGATGAACTTGGTGGCGCTGTGCATGACCACATCCGCGCCGAACGCCAGGGGCTGTTGCAGCAGCGGCGTCGCGAAGGTGTTGTCGACGCCGACGATGGCCCCGGCGCGGCGGCCGACGGCACACAGGGCGGGGAGGTCGGCCACCTCGAGCAGGGGGTTCGAGGGGGTCTCCAGCCAGAGCAGGTCCGCGCCGACGACCGCGGCCTGGACGCTGGCGGTGTCGGTCAGGTCCACGCGGTCCACGGCCCAGCGCCCTTCCTGCCGGGCTTCGGCCAGGAGATCGCCCACCCCGTAATAGCAGTCCGTGGGGACAACGATGCGGCCGCCGGCCGGCACGAGGTCGAGCACCGCGGCGATCGCGGCCATGCCGGAGGAGAACGCCACGGCGTGCCCGCCTTCCACCTGGCCCACGGCGCTCTCCAGCGCCTCCCAGCCGGGGGTGGCGTCGGTGCGTGAGTAGGCGCGGCCGTCCTCCTCGGTGCCCGGCGCTGCCATGGCGGCGGCGCGAAAGTTCGATGCCAGCACCACGGGGACGTTGAGCGGCGCGCCGGCCACGTGGCCGGGGCGGCCGGCGCAGATGACCGCTGTTTCCGGGTGCAGGCCGGCGGGCGTCGGCTGGTCAGGTGTCATGGGGTCTCCCGTCTCTCGTAGTGCAGTATAATGCCTTAGATGAGGCAGTCAGAATTGGAGGCGCGTGCCGGGGCGGACAGCGTCGCCCGGGCCATCGGCGGCCGGGTCCGGCAGGGACGCGCCAGCCGGAGCTGGACCCTGGACCAGCTGGCCGAGCGCTCCGGCGTCAGCCGCAGAATGCTGGTCAGCATCGAGCAGGGCTCGGCTAACCCGAGCATCGCGACGCTGCTTCTCATCAGCGACGCGCTCGGCATCGGGCTGCCCGCCCTCGTCGATATGGACCGCGCACCCGGGCTGCGGGTCACCCGGGCCGGTATTGCCCCGGTGCTGTGGCGGGGCAAGCTCGGCGGGCAGGCCGTGCTCGTCGCCGGCACCGAGCCGCCGGACGTCGCCGAGCTGTGGGACTGGACGCTCGGGCCGGACGAGAGCCACTCCAGCCAGGCGCACACCGCGGGAACCCGCGAGCTGCTGCTCGTCCTTGACGGCCAGGTCGAGCTCAGGGTCGGCCAGCGCGCCGAGGTACTCGCCACGGGAGACTCGGCGTCGTTCGCCGGTGACCTGCCCCACGGATACCTCAACCCCAGCTCAGCGCGGGCAGCGCGGTTCGCCCTGACGGTGTTCGAGCCGGGCGTGGGCCCCGGATCACGATCGGAGGCTACCGATGTCTGATGCGGGCATGCTCGAGGATTTCCTCGGCGGCGGCCATGTCGACGCCGCCGTGTTCGCGCTGCGGCCCGACTACCGCGCCCTGCTGCTGGCCGTCGACGGGATCGTCCCGGGCCCCAGCGACCAGGACAGCGACGCGCTGCTGCGGGCGGCGGAGACCGCAGCCCGCGAGGCGCTCGGCGGCGGGCCGGCGGAGCGGCTCCCGCACGTGGCGGCGTGGCGAGAGGCGTACCGGGCGTTCGGCGCCAAGCCGCAACGCACCCGCAATAGCCTGGAGGCGCTGCTACGCCGGGCCGCGTCCGGGCTGCCGCGGGTGAACCGGCTCACCGACTGCTACAACGCGGTCTCGGTGCTGCACCAGATCCCGCTCGGCGGTGAGGACCTGACCCGCTACGCCGGTGCGCCGCGGCTGGTCCGCGCCACTGGCGACGAGCCCTTCGACACCACGGCCGATGGCATCGCGGTGATCGAGCATCCCGACCCCGGCGAGGTCGTGTGGTGCGACGACGCGGGCGTGACCTGCCGGCGCTGGAACTGGCGCCAGGCCCGCCGTACACGGCTGCGCGAGGACACCACCACGGCACTGTTCATCCTCGACACCCTCGAGCCGGTGGCCGATGAAGCGCTTCATGCCGCCGCCGACGACCTTCTCGCCCGCCTGGCCCGGCTCGGCCCCGACGTCCGTGCCGTCCGCCGCCTGATAGCCGCCGTTCCTCAGCGCGGGTGCAGAGGCGCGACTGGCTCAACCTCGGCTGCGGGGAGACGGTGCTGGTCGATGTAGTCCCAGCGAAGCTCGTGGCCCAGGCCCGGTTTCTGGGGTATGGGAACGAAGCCGTCGGGGCTGAGCGGGTCGCAGGGCGCGTGGAGGTAGGGCGGCGTGGCGTCATAGTCCACGCCGGGCCCGAGCAGGCCGCGCTCGTAGTACTCGCACACGTCCTCGCTGGTGGCGCCGAGCACCTGGAGGTTGCCGAAGCCGCTCATGTGCAGTTCGCACCGCACACCGAACGCCTCGCACAGGGCGGCGGTCTTCATCGCGCCGGTGATACCGCCGCGCAGCACGTCGATCCTGCTGATGTCCGAGGCCCGGCGCAAGATCCACTCCGCCCGGGTGAAGGGACCTCCCTCGGCGATTTCGGGTGCGCAGACCGGGATGGTCAGCTCCTCCGCTAGGCGCACGTAAGCATCCACCCGGTATTCCGGCATCGGCTGCTCGTACCAGTAGAACCCGAGCCGCTCCAGCTCGCGGCCCACCTGCAGCGCCTCCGCATACGTGTTGTAGGTCCCCCACGGGTCATACATCAAGACCATTTGATTACCGACCGCGGCCCGTACCGCGCGGCAGGTCTCGATGTCCCACTCGATGTGTGAGGGCCGCGCCGGGGCGAATCGTCTCGTGCCGGGGTCCCAGTAGATAGCGTTGTGGATCTTGTAGCCGAGGTAGCCGCGATGCTGGCACTCGGCCGCGTGCGCGGCGTAGTCCTCGGGCCGGCCCAGGCTGTTGACGCTGCTGGCGTAGGCCTTGACCCGGTCGCGGGCACCGCCGAGCAGCTTATGCACCGGCAGGCCGGTGGCCCGCCCGGCCAGGTCCCACAACGCCAGATCGATCACGCTCACCACGTTCTCCGGCAGCTTCGACAGCCACAGCTGCTGCCAGATGTACTCACGGTCGAACGGGTCCCGGCCAGCCAGCAGCGGACTGATCAACTTGGTGATCAGCGCCTGCTCCCCGGGCAGCAAGCCGTCCTGGTCGCCATGGAAATGACCACCCAGATAACTGCCCTCGACACCTTCATCGGTCAGCACCCTGGTCAGTGTCTGAACGACCTTGTGCCCCGGCATCGGTTCACCCAGCCCGAACCGGTCCACGGGCACCTCGAACGGGACAACCTCAAGGCCTGTGATCTTCACCGGTCCTCCCGGGCACAACTGGTCATCGCCGCTGGTTAGTGCGTTGTGGCCAGGCGCAGCACGTATGCCTGCTCGTCCGGCCCGAACCACGGCGGCGATCCTCCGCCGGCGTTCTCCGCGAGCCGACCGGGAAGGGCGGTGGCCGTCAGGGAGACGTGCACCCGCGGGTCGCTAAGCCCCCACTTGATCAGTGCCTGGCTCCAGGTGGTGATGCCGAACGGACGCAGCGGTGCGAGCTGGGCCGGGCTGGGTGGTCGGCGCATGAGCTGCCCTTCGCCGAGCGGGCGCATGAGCAGGACGCCGAGGCCGAGGTCGCCGGCCAGCGGCAAGATGGTGCGCTCGACCTCGCGGTGGGCCGGGTTGTAGGGCACCTGGATGGCGTCGATGCGGCCGGTGGCCATGACCTCGGCGAGCTCATCGAAGGCGGACGGGGAATAGTGGGTGGCGCCGATCAGGCGGACCAGCCCGCGGTCCCGGGCGGCCTCCAGCATCGGCAGGTGCGTCTGCCAGGCCACCAGGTTATGGATCTGCATCAGGTCGACCCGGCCGCCGTACCAGTCCACCGCCCGGGACAGCTGCGCCGCGCCCTCCTCCGCCGACGGAGTCCAGACCTTGTCGGCGATGAAGACCTGCTCGCGGTGGCCGTCCAGCGCGTCGGAGAGCAGTTGCTCGGCGGCGCCGTACATGGGTGAGGTGTCGATGACCCGGATGCCCGCCGCGATGGCGGCCTCGATGAGCTCGTGGTGCTGGTCGGCTGCGGCGGCGGCCTCCAGCCGCCGCCAGGTGCCCAGCCCGACCACCGGCACGGTGATCCGGCCCTGGCCCAGGCTTCGGTTCTCCAATCTCGCCACCCTCTCTCGGCCCGCCCCCAGTCCCCTGATGCCCACTTACCATCCGGGACGAACCAGGCCCGCCGCACGACCCGAGACCATGGAGTTCTGGCCCGCCGCGTCAGCTGTACTGGCGTAGCTGCGGCCACATCTGGCCCCAGGGCCGGCGCGGGCCGGTGCACAGGTATACGTGGCCGT
>JASIJN010000072.1 GCA_030050125.1 Streptosporangiaceae bacterium
GCCCGGCGGGCCGGCGTCGGGCAGCCCGGTGCCCGCGCCTATGTCCGCGGCGAGCCTGGCCGCCACCGGGTCGGCGTCGGTCAGCCAGACCACGCCGCCCCGCTCGCGCAGCGCGAGCGCCACCGACGTGCCGATCAGCCCGGTGCCGATCACCACCACCTGACCCGGGATCTCGCCGGGGGCGGCCGTGCCGGTTCCGGCGAATCCGGTCACTGGGCGATGTCCATGCGCAGCGCGGCGGCGCCGCGCAGGTACACATGCTGGACCGCGGAGCGCGGCGCCGCCGTCTCCACGTGCATGAGCAGCCGGACCACGCGCGGCATCGCGCCCGGCACGTCGATCTCGGTGCAGCACAGCAGCGGCACGTCCTGGAAGCCCAGCTTGCGCGCGGCCAGCGCGGGGAACTCTGCGTTCAGGTCGGCGGTGGCGGTGAACACCACGCTGATCACGTCTTCGGTGATCAGCTGGTTGCGCCGCACGACCTCGGTCACCAGCTCTGACGTGCCCTCCAGGATGGCCGTGCTCTCGTTCGCGTCCACCTGCACCGCGCCGCGGATCGCCCTGACTGCCACCTGTCCGCCCTTACTCTCCGCCGCCCTGCCCCTGGTGCGAGCGCGCCGGTTCCCAGGCTATAGACCGACCGCCGCGTACAGCTCGCCGATCTCCATGGTGGTGAGCGGGCGCGTGGTGCCGGGGCGAAGCGAGCCGAGCGCCACCGGCCCCACGTGGGTGCGGACCAGGCGGCTGACCGGATGGCCGGTCTCGGCCAGCATCCGCCGCACGATGTGCTTGCGCCCCTCGTGCAGCGTGATCTCCACCAGGGCCCGCCCGCCGGCCCGCTCCACCACCCGGAACCGGTCGGCGGTCGCCACCCCGTCGGACAGCTCGACGCCGGTGATCAGCTGGCGGCCGAGGTCACGGGGCAGCGGGCCGGTCACGTCGGCCAGGTAGGTCTTGAGCACGCCGTAACGGGGATGCGCCAGCCGGTGCGCCAGCTCCCCGTCGTTCATGAGCAGCATCAGGCCCTCGGTGTCGAAGTCGAGCCGCCCCACGTGGAACAGCCGCTCGGCCCGGTCCCCGAGATAGTCGGCGATCGTGGGCCGGCCCCGGGCGTCCGACATCGTGGTCAGCACCCCGGCCGGCTTGTTCAGGGCCACGTAGACGAGGTCCTCCCGGGCCGGGATCCGCCGCCCGTCCACCCGGATGACCTGGTGCTGCGGATCGACCCGGGCACCGAACCTGCGGACGACCTCGCCGTCGACCTCCACCCGGCCGTCGGCGATCATCTCCTCGCAATGCCTGCGGCTGCCCACGCCGGCCGCGGCCAGCACCTTCTGCAGCCGCACCCCGCCGGGCACGTCGATCAGCGAGTCATGGCCCTCGCCGGGCTCCTCGTCACGACGCGGCGGAGTCATGGCCCACGTCGGGCTCGTCGTCAACGTGATCGGGCAGGAACGGGGCCAGGTCGGGCAGGGCGTCCAGGCTCGGCAGCCCGAGGCGTTCCAGGAAGTACCCGGTGGTCGCGAACAGGATCGCGCCGGTCTCCGGGTCGGTGCCGGCCTCCTCGACCAGCCCGCGCAGCACCAGGGTGCGGATCACGCCGTCGCAGTTGACGCCCCGCACGGCCGACACCCGGGCCCGGCTGACCGGCTGCCGGTAGGCGACCACGGACAGGGTCTCCAGGGCGGCCTGGGTGAGCCGGACCTCCTGGCTGTCGGCCACGAACCGCTCCACGACCGGGGCGCACTCCTCACGGGTGTAGAACCGCCAGCCTCCGGCCACCTCGCGCAGCTCGAAGCCGCGGTCCTCCTCGGTATAGCTGGCGGCCAGCTCTCGCAGGGCGGTGCCGATTTCGGCGGTCGGGCGCTCCAGGACCTGGGCGATGACGACGTCCGAGACCGGTTCGTCGGCCACCAGCATGATCGCCTCCAGGCTGGCCCGCAGCCCGGGGCCGCCGGGCCGCTCGCCCGCGTCGCCCGGGCCGGGGCCTGATCCGTTCTGCATCGCTTACTCGCCGGCTTCCTGGTCGTCTGATTCGCCGTCGCCGTCGTCGGGCGCTGTCCAGCTCACGTAGAGATCGCCGAGCGGGGCCGCCTGGTCGAGCGCGATCCGGCCGCGCCGGTACAGCTCGAGTACCGCAAGGAACCGCGCGACGACCTCGTAGGTCCCGCGGCAGTCGGACGTGAGCTGCCGGAACGTGGCCCGGCGCAGTTGCGCCAGCCGCCCGGACAGCAGGCCGACCTGCTCGCGGACGCTGGTGAGCGGCACGTGCAGGTGCTCGGTGTTGACCACGGGCGGCCGCTTCGGCGTCAGGACGCGGGCCGCGATCGCCGCGAACTCGACCGGGCCCAGGCCAAGCAGCACCTCCGGCAGCAGCTCGACGAACCTGGGCTCCATCGGCACCCGCCGCGGGAACCGCCGCCCGGCCGCGGCCATCCGGCTGGCCAGCACCGCGGCCACCTCCTTGTACGCGCGGTACTGCAGCAGCCGGGCGAACAGCAGGTCCCTGGCCTCGAGCAGGGCCAGGTCCTCCTCGTCGTCGACCTCGCCCGCGGGCAGCAGCCGGGCCGCCTTGAGGTCGAGCAGGGTCGCGGCCACGACCAGGAAGTAGCTGGCCTGATCCAGGTCCCAGCCGTCGGCCTTGGCCCGGATATAGGCGATGAACTCGTCGGTGACGCTGGACAGCGCGATTTCCGTGATGTCCAGCTTGTGCTTGGAGATCAGGGCGAGCAGCAGGTCGAACGGGCCCTCGAAGACGTCGAGGTGGACCTCGAATCCGCCCGCAGCCCTGGCCTCGCCCGGTTCATCGATCATCGTCGTGCTCATTCGTGAGCCTGCATCCGCCTCAACCCGTCCTGCCGTTCCATCGCCGGCTCCCGCCGCCGATCGTCAATCCGGCAGCGTCCCTGGCCAGAGCCGCCGAGCCACCAGGCTCTTGTCGCCCTCGGCATCCAGGTCGGCCAGCAGCACGGCCAGCGCCTCCCGCACGATCCGTCCCCGGTCCACGGTAATGCCCAGGGCCCGGAGCGTGAGCCGGGCCCGCTCCAGGTCGAGCAGCTCGCTGCCGGACAGGTACACGGTGATCTTCTGCGCGTGGCGTTCCCGGCCGCTGGCCTGGCGCTGGGCCTCGACGGACGGCCCCCGGCCGACCGGGCGGAGCAGCTCGGCGACTCCCGGCAGGCTTACCCGCCGCGAACGGGAAGCGCGAGGTCTGCCTGGCGCCACCGATGCAGTACCTCCTTGGCCAGTTCCCGGTACGCGCTGGCCCCGTTGCATGTGGGGTCGAAACGGGTAATCGGCTCCCCGGCCACGGTGGCGTCGGGGAACCGCACCGTCCGGCTGATCACCGTGTGGTACACATGATCGCCGAAGCCCTTGACCACCCCGGCCAGCACCTCCCGGGTGTGCAGGGTGCGCGAGTCGTACATCGTGGCCAGCAGGCCGTCGAGCACGAGCTTCGGACTGATCCTGCTCGAGACCTTGTCGATGGTCTCCATCAGCAAGGCCACGCCGCGCAGCGCGAAGTACTCGCACTCCAGCGGCACGATGACGCCGTCCGCGCAGGCCAGCGCGTTGACCGTGAGCAGCCCGAGCGACGGCTGACAGTCAATCAGGATGATGTCGTAGTCGGGGATCACCGGCTGGAGCACGCGGCCGAGCACGAATTCCCGGCCGACCTCGTGGACGAGCTGCACCTCCGCGCCGGACAGGTCGATATTGCTTGGCAGCAGGTCCATGCCGTCGACGTTGGTCTTGATCAGCACGTCGCGCGCGGAAAGCCCGTGCTCCATGAGCAGGTTGTAGACCGTCGCGTCGAGCTCATGCGGCTGGATGCCCAGGCCCACCGAGAGCGCGCCCTGCGGGTCGAAGTCGACCAGCAGCACCCGCCGGCCCTGCTCGGCCAGCGCGGCGCCGAGGTTGATCGTGGTGGTGGTCTTGCCGACGCCGCCCTTCTGGTTGCAGACCGCGGCGATCCGGGCCGGGCCGTGCCGCAGCAGGGGCTCGGGATCGGGGAATACCGGCATGGGCCGACCGGTGGGGCCCAGCGCGCCGGGCCTGACCTCCATTACTCGGGACGCTGCCAAAGCTACTGCACCTCCCCGGCGGGGATCCTTTCCGGCACAGACCCACGGAATGGGACCGCCCGCGATGCGCCCGCCAAAACCCGGACTCTAGCGCGAGGCTAGGGCCTGGGCATGTCTGCGGCAAGCCGACTCACCGTTTGCACGGAAATGGCCCGCGCGCGGTGCCCGCCCTGGGATGCGCGCTGGCGTAGACCTCACGCAGCCGGTCCACCGTCACCAGAGTGTAGACCTGGGTGGTGGTGACCGAGGCGTGGCCGAGCAATTCCTGCACCACCCGGACATCGGCGCCGCCGTCCAGGAGATGGGTGGCAAAGGAATGGCGCAGCGTGTGCGGCGACACCCCGGCGATCCCGGCCCGCCCGGCCGCGGCCCGCAGCGCGGCCCACGCTCCCTGCCGGGTGAGCCGCCCTCCGCGGGCGTTCAGGAACACGGCCGGGCTTTGCTTTCCGCCCGCCTTGACGGCAAGCGCGGGGCGGCCTCTGACCAGGTAGGCGTTGAGCGCCTTGACCGCGTAGCTGCCGACGGGGACGTAGCGCTGCTTCTCGCCCTTGCCGGTGAGCAGGACGGCGGGGTCGCTCGCCAGGTGATCAAGGTCGTCGACGTCGAGTCCCGTCGCCTCGGAGATCCGCGCGCCGGTGCCGTAGAGGAACTCAAGC
>JASIJN010000569.1 GCA_030050125.1 Streptosporangiaceae bacterium
GACCACCTCCCGCATGTCGCTCGCGCCGTCCCTGCCCACGTAGTCCACGCACACGTCGAGCAGGTGGGCGCCGTCGCGGGTCTGGGCCCGGGCGATCTCGACGCAGTCGTCGTAGCGCCCCTCGACCATGGCCTCGCGGAACGCCTTGGACCCGTTGGCGTTGGTGCGCTCGCCGATGGCCAGGAACGCGGTCTCCTGGCGGAACGGGACGTGCTGGTAGAGCGAGGCCACGCCGGACTCGGGCCTCGGGTCGCGGGCGGCGAGCGGCCGGCCGTGCAGCCGCCGCACCACCTCGGCCATGTGCTCCGGCGTGGTACCGCAGCAGCCGCCGACCAGGGCCAGCCCGAACTCGCGCGTGAACGCCTCGTGGGCGCCGGCGAGCTGCCCCGGGGTCACCGGGTAGTAGGCGCCGTCCGCGGTCAGCTCGGGCAGGCCGGCGTTCGGCATGCACGACATCGGCAGCCGGGAATGCGCGGCCAGGTAGCGCAGGTGCTCGCTCATCTCGGCGGGCCCGGTCGCGCAGTTCAGCCCGATGACGTCGATGCCGAGCGGCTCGAGCGAGGTGAGCGCGGCGCCGATCTCCGAGCCCAGCAGCATCGCCCCGGTGGTCTCGATCGTCACCTGGGCGATCAGCATGATGTCGGCGCCGGACCGCGCGGCCTCGGCGGCGATGGCCCGCCTGGCCCCGATGATGGCGGCCTTGGCCTGCAGCAGGTCCTGGCAGGTCTCCACGATCAGCGCGTCGGCGCCGCCGCGCAGCAGCCCGGCGGCGTTGGCCTCGTAGGTGTCGCGGAGCTCCGCGAACGTGACGTGGCCCAGCGTGGGCAGCTTCGTCCCCGGGCCGATGGAACCGAGGACCCAGCGGGTCCGCTGCGGGCCCGACCACTCGTCGGCGGCCTGCCGCGCGATCCGCGCCCCCGCCTCGGCCAGCTCCCCGATCCGGCCGGCGATGCCATACTCGCCGAGGTTGCCGAGGTTCGCGCCGAACGTGTTGGTGCTGATGCAGTCCACCCCGGCCGCGAGGTACCCCTCGTGCACTGACCTGACGATGTCCGGCCGGGTGACGTTCAGTACCTCGTTGCACCCCTCGTGCCCGTCGAAGTCGTCGAGGGACGTGGGGCTGCCCTGCAGCATCGAGCCCATCGCGCCGTCGGCGATCACCAGGCGCCTGGCGAGCTCCGTCCTCAGGCTGGGCCTGATCCGGCCTGCGGCCGTTTCCTCCGCACCGGGAGGCTGGTCGTCGAAAGTCATAGTCCGCCAATTCTAAGTGCCAGCCTCGGCCCGCCCGGGCCGGATGCCCGCCCCCGCCCCGACGCGCGGCCGGAAGCTGCCGGCCACGTTACGCGGCGATCATGGTCATGCACGTAATCTGGAGCACGGAGGAATCCGAGGAGGTGGTCCCAGATCGAGCTCGACGGCATCGGGAAGCTCAGCTCGCCCGCCGTGATCGCGGCCTTTGAGGGCTGGAACGACGCAGGCGAGGCGGCAAGCGGGGTGATCAGCCACCTGGCCGCCGCGTGGGACTCCACTCCGGTCGGCGCCATCGATCCCGAGGACTTTTACGACTTCCAGGTGACCCGCCCGGTCATGGAGGTCTCCGACGGGCGGACCGACCGGCTGGTCTGGCCGACCACCAGGCTCACGCTGGCCAGGCCCGAGGGCGTCGACCGCGACCTGATCTTGCTGCACGGCATCGAGCCGAACATGCGCTGGCGCGCGTTCACCGACGAGCTGGTCGCCGCGTTCGCCGAGCTCGGGGCCGAGCTGGTGATCCTGCTCGGCGCGCTGCTGGCCGACTCCCCGCACACCCGCCCGGTGCCGGTCAGCGCCGCGGTCTCCGACGCCAGCCTGTCCGCCCGGCTGCACGTCGACCCGGTGGACTACAAGGGGCCCACGGGGATCGTGGGCGTGCTGCAGCACGCCTGCATCGCCGCCGACCTGCCCTCGGTGTCGCTCTGGGCGGCCGTGCCGCACTACGTCGCCCAGCCGCCCAGCCCCAAGGCGACCCTGGCGCTGCTGCGCGGAGTCGAGGACATCCTCGACGTGACGCTGCCGCTCGCCGACCTGCCCGATGACGCGCGGGCCTGGGAGCGCGGGGTGGACGAGCTGGCCGACCAGGACACCGAGGTCGCCGAGTACGTGCGCACCCTCGAGGAGGCCAGGGACGCGACGGACCTGCCCGAGGCCAGCGGCGACGCGATCGCCCGGGAATTCGAGCGCTACCTGAAGCGCCGCGGCGACCGCGGGGAGCACGGCGGCCGTTAGGACCGTTAGGACCATCAGTACGGCGGCCAGGGGACCGCGGGCCAGTCCTCGGGCGGGAACGGGTGGACCTTGTGCTCGAGCAGTGACTCGACCCGCTGCCGGGTCGCCTCGACCTCGTCCCGGGACAGCCACCGGTCCAGCTCGGTGCGCAGCTTCCCCCGGGCCAGCGCCTCGCGCAGCCGGCCCAGTGCCGCGACAGCGGTCTCCGGCAGGCGCCGGCCGCGCCACTGCCAGAGCACCGTCCGCAGCTTGTAGTCCTCGCCGAAACAGACGCCGTGGTCGCAGCCGTAGAGGTGCCCCTGCCGGTCGGGCAGCAGATGGCCGATCTTGCGGTCGGCGTTGTTCACCACGGCGTCGAACACCGCCATCTCCCGCAGCGCCGGGTGGTCGTGGCTGCGCGCCAGCGCGATCACGTCGACGGCCTCGTCCGACTCGATCCACAGCTGGCACATGCCCGGGCCGAACGGGCCGTCGCGGAACACGGTGGGCGGGACCAGGTGCCAGCCGGCCGCCGCGGAGACGTGGTAGGCGGATACCTCGCGGCCGGCCAGGCTCCCGGCCGGAAAGTCCCATAGCGGGCGCTCTCCGGCCACCGGCTTGTAGACGCAGGCCGCCTGCCTGCCCTCGTCGCGCACGGTGCAGTACAGCGTCGCGTTCGACGCGACCACCAGCCGGCCCTCGACCTCCAGGGTGCCGCTGGCCAGCAGGTCGAGCGCCTCCGCATCGCACCCGGGGTGCTCGCCGCCGGGCGGCGCCGCCGCGGGCCCGGC
>JASIJN010000570.1 GCA_030050125.1 Streptosporangiaceae bacterium
GCCTGCGGCGACCCGGCCGACGCCGGCGCGCTGCCCCCCTGGGCGGGGCCCGGCCCCGACGACATCCGCGCGTTTACCGACCTCGCCGAGCGGCTGGCGGTGCCGGTCCCGGCCGGGCTGCGGTGCGAGCTGGACGAGCTGATCGGCCGGCTGGCCCGCGGCGGGCACGCGCTGCTGCACGGCGACCCGTGTCCCGACAACGCCATCGCCACCTCGGACGGAATCCGATTCATCGACCTGGAGGCGGCCGCGCTGGGCGGCGGCGACGCCGAGCTTGCCTACCTTCGGGTCGGCTGGCCCACCTGCTGGTGCGCCACGTCTGTGCCGGAACCCGAGCTCGCCGACGCCGAGGCGGCCTACCGGTCGACGTGGCGGTCCGTCACCGGCACCGAGCTCGGCGACGGCCTGGCCGACGCCTGCGCCGGATGGCTCATCCGGGGCGACGCGCTGGTCGAGCGGGCCGAGCGCACGGGATCGGTGCATCTGATGCGGATGCCACAGGACGACTGGGAATGGGGCACCGCGACCGCCCGCCAGAGGCTGCTGCACCGGCTGACGGTCGTCGCGGCCACGGCCGACGGCCATCCGGGCCTGGGCCGTCTGGCCCGGGTCAGCCGGGCCATGCGGGACCGGATCCGGCAGGAGTGGCCGGGCACGCCCGCGCTCCCGGTCGCCCGGGGCAACCCGCTCCCGCCGGAGCCTGGCCAACCTGCGAGCAGGAGCGCCGAACCCGGCCAGCCCTAGCCGGCCATGACGTCGCGGTCGGCCAGCAGGTCGCGGGCCCGGCCGATGCGGGCGTCGAGGTCGGCCAGGAAGCTGTCCAGCCCGGCCCGCTTGGCCTCGACGGTCTTTCGCAAGCTCTCGAGCAGGATCAGGCACTCGCGGGTCAGCTGGAAGCGTTCCTCCTCGCTCGTGCGCCGGTCCCTGTAGGCGCGGCGGATCTGCGCCAGCCGGTCCTCGTTGCGCAGCACGATCGCGATCTCGTCCAGGTTGAGGCCGAGCAGGGTCTGCAGCTCGCGGATCCGCGCCACCCGGGACAGGTCGTCGGCCGAGTAGCGGCGCATCCCGCCCGGCGTGGTCCGGGCGGGCACGATCAGCCCCAGCTGCTGGTAGTACCGCAGCGCCCGCTGGGACACGCCGGCCCGGGCGGCCGCGGCTCCGATGCCGAGCAGCTTCTCGTGCCCGGCCGCCTGATCGGCGGTGCCCGTCCGGACCGTGGTGCTCACCCTCAGCCGCCTCCGCGCGATACGTCAAATTCCTCGTCGCCGGGGCTGCCCGACCCGGCCAGCCTACCGTTCGGGGCTGGCTCGGCCGTCGCGTCCAGGCTGGCCACGGCGGCCGCCTCGTCAAGCCCGACTTCCGCGGCCGACCCGGCCGCGCCTTCGGCCAGCTCCTCGAGCAGCGGCTCGGCCTGGTGGAAGTAGCGCTTGCCGCGCAGCGCCGAGGCGATGATCGCGATGCCGGTCGCGATCGCGGCGAACGTGAACGCCAGGTGCAGGCCGCCGGCGAACGGCTCCTCGATCAGGTGCGGGAAGAAGGACCGGCCGGTGATGTAGGCGGCTTGCCTGGCCGGCATCTTCTGCAGCGCCCCGGTCGGGCCGAGCAGCTCCTTGACCGGGTTGAAGCCCAGGAACGCCGAGAACAGGCTGCCGATCGGCGGCTCGCTCGAGACGAGCCTGGCCGGGGCGGGGGCGACGCCTGCGGCGGTCAGCCCGCGGTACAGCGCGGACGGCAGGCGCGAGGCCAGGCCCAGCGTGACGATCGTGAAGAACAGGCCCATGGACAGCACGGTGGCCGAGTTCTGGAAGGTGTTGAGCATCCCGGCGCCGGCGCCCCGCTGGTCCGGCGGGAGGCTGTTCATGACCGAGGCCTGGTTCGGGGCGAAGAACAGCCCCATGCCGACCGCGAACATGAAGATGAGCAGCGCGAACCAGATGTAGCTGAAGTCGATCGGCAGCAGCTGCAGCAGCAGGAAGCTGCCCCCGGAGATGATCAGGCCGCCGGTGGCGAACGGCCGGGCCCCGAACCGGTCGGACAGCACCCCGGCCAGCGGGCCGACGATGAGGAACCCGACCGTCAGCGGGATCATGGAGATGCCCGCCCACAGCGGCGTCTCGGCGAAGCTCTTGCCGTGCTGGGGCAGCCAGATTCCCTGCAGCCAGATGATCAGCATGAACTGGATGCCGCCCCGGCCGAGGGCGCCGAGGAGGCCCGCGATGTTGCCGGCCGTGAACGCCCGGACCTTGAACAGGCCCAGCCGGAACATCGGCGCCTCGACCTTGGTCTCCACCCAGGCGAACAGCACCAGGAGCACGATCCCGCCCGCGATGGCGGCCAGCACCTTGGGGTTGGTCCACCCGGTCGGGTGACCGCCGTACGGGAGCAGCGAGTACACGATCCCGGTGAGCAGCGAGATCAGCCCGACCGCGAACAGCGTGTTGCCCAGCCAGTCGATCTTGGCGTGGATGCGGACCCCGTTGTCACGCAGCATCAGGTAGGCCCAGACCGTGCCGAACAGGCCGAACGGGACCGACACCAGGAACACGAGGCGCCACTCGATCGGGGCGAGCACGCCGCCCAGGATGAGGCCGAGGAACGAGCCGGCCACGGCGGCGATGCCGTTGATCCCCATCGCCTTGCCGCGCTCGTCGGGAGGGAAGGCGTCGGTCAGGATGGCGGTCGAGTTGGCGAACAGGAATGCGCCGCCGATGCCCTGGAACACCCGCATGACGATGATCCACAGGGCGCCGGCCGGGCCGGTGAGCCAGGTCACCGAGAGCAGGATCGAGAAGAGCGTGAAGACGGCGAAGCCCAGGTTGTACATGCGCACCCGGCCGTACATGTCGCCGACGCGCCCCAGGCTGACCACGAGCACCGCGGTCACCAGCAGGAACCCGAGGAAGACCCACAGGAAGTAGGAGGTGTTGGACGGCACCAGCGGGTTCAGGTCGATGCCGCGGAACAGCGCCGGGAGGGAGATCAGCAGGATCGACTGGTTGATCGTGACCATCAAGATCCCGAGCGTCGTGTTCGACAGCGCGATCCACTTGTAGTGGACCCCCCGGGCACCCGGGCCCGAAGGTGTCGCCTGCTGCTGCGCGACCGCCGGCATGGTTCTCCCCACTGTGCTCTGTGAACTGCTGCGTGAACCGCTCTGTGGACTGCTCTGTGGACTGCTCCGTGAACTGCTCCGTGACCTGGATGGCGCCCCGCGCTGAGCTTACTAGACCTTGACGTCAACGTCAGAGTCGGGCTGGGCCCGGCCGCGTACCCGCGGCAGGTCAGTGCGATTCGCGGCCCACCTCGTGGCCGCTGGCCCCGACCAGGAAGTCGAGGTCCGCACCCCGGTCGGCCTGCAGCACGTGGTCCACGTACAGGCGCTCCCAGCCACGGGCCGGGGCGGCGTAGCCGGCCACCGCGGCCGCGGGCGGCTCCCGGCGCCGCAACTCCTCCTCCGGCACGCCGACGTCGAGGCGCCGCGCCGCGACGTCCAGTTCGATGACGTCGCCGGTCCGCACCAGGCCCAGCGGCCCGCCTGCGGCGGCCTCGGGCGCGACGTGCAGAACCACGGTGCCGTACGCGGTCCCGCTCATCCGGCCGTCGCAGATCCGCACCATGTCCCGCACGCCGCGGGCCAGCAGCTTGGGCGGCAGCGGCAGGTTCGCCACCTCGGGCATGCCCGGGTAGCCCTTGGGCCCGCAGCCGCGCAGTACCAGGACGGAGTCCGCGCCGACCTCCAGCCCGGGGTCGTCGATGCGCCGGTGGAAGTCCTCGATGCTGTCGAACACGACCGCCGGGCCGCGGTGGCGCAGGAGTTCCGGCGAGGCGGCGGCGGGCTTGATCACGGCGCCGTCCGGGGCCAGGCTGCCGCGCAGCACGGCGATGCCCGCGTCGGCCTGCAGCGGGTCGGCGCGGGGCCGGATCACGGCCTGGTCCCAGATCCGCGCGTCGTCGAGGTGGGCGACCAGCGGGCGGCCGGTCACCGTGAGCGCCGCCGGGTCGAGCAGGTCGCGCACCTCCCGCAGCACGGCGAGCAGGCCTCCCGCCCGGTGGAAGTCCTCCATCAGGTGGCGCCCGGCGGGCTGCAGGTCGACCAGCAGCGGCACGCCCGAGCCGATGACGTCGAAGTCGTCCAGCGTGAGGCCGATGCCCAGCCGGCCCGCGATCGCCAGCAGGTGCACGACGGCGTTCGTGGAGCCGCCGATGGCCGCGAGCGCGACGATCGCGTTCACGAACGAGGCCCGGCTGAGCTGGGCACTCGGCCGCAGTCCCCGCTCGACCATGGCCACGGCCAGCCGCCCGGTGTCGTGCGCGGCCTCGAGCAGCCGGCTGTCCGGCGCCGGCGTCCCGGCGATGCCCGGGATCGTGGTGCCCAGCGCCTCGGCCATGCAGGCCATGGTCGAGGCCGTCCCCATCGTGTTGCAGTGACCCCGGCTGCGGATCATCGAGGACTCCGACTGCAGGAAGTCGCGTTCGGACAGGTTTCCCGCGCGGACCTCCTCGCTCAGCCGCCAGACGTCGGTGCCGCAGCCGAGCGGCAGGCCGCGGAAGGTCCCGGTCAGCATCGGCCCGCCCGGGACCACGACCGCGGGCAGGTCGACCGAGGCCGCGGCCATCAGCAGGGACGGGATCGTCTTGTCGCACCCGCCGAGCAGCACCACCCCGTCGATCGGGTTGGCCCGCAGCATCTCCTCGGTCGCCATGGCGGCCATGTTGCGCCAGAGCATCGCGGTAGGGCGGACCAGCGTCTCGCCGAGCGACACCACCGGAAGGTTCATCGGCACCCCGCCGGCCTCCCACACGCCCTGCTTGACGCTCTCGGCGACCTGGTCCAGGTGCAGGTTGCACGGGGCCAGGTCGGAGGCGGTGTTCGCGATCGCGATGTGCGGCCGCCCGTCGAAGGCGCGGGCCGGCAGGCCCCGGCGCATCCACGCCCGGTGAATGAAGGCGTCGCGGTGGTTGCCCGCGTACCACTGAGAGCTGCGCTGCCCGGCCATCGGCGCCTCCGTCGTCCTGACACGTCGGTAGCATCTTGAAATGTCGACACAACTTACTGCGGCAACCGGCGACCGCGCGCCGGCGGACGCCGTGGCGAGGGGGGCCGCGGCGTGAGAGCGTTCGTGGTCACCGGTCCGCGGCGGTCCGAGGTGGCCGAGGTGCGCCCGCCGAGGCCCGCCCCCGGCCAGGTGGTCGTCGACGTCGAGCGGGTCGGCGTGTGCGGCACCGATGTCGAGTTCTTTACCGGCGAGATGGCCTACCTGCACCAGGGCCATGCCGAGTACCCGGTGCGGCTCGGGCACGAGTGGTCCGGGATCGTCAGCGCGGTCGGCGACGGCGTCGACCCGGGGTGGCTCGGCCGCCGCGCCACCGGCGACACCATGCTGGGCTGCGGCGGGTGCGATCGCTGCGCGGCAGGCCGGCCGCACGTGTGCGAGGCGCGCTTCGAGGTCGGCATCCGGGGCGGCTTCCCCGGCGCGCT
>JASIJN010000571.1 GCA_030050125.1 Streptosporangiaceae bacterium
GACAGGCCGTGCGGGTCGTCGCCCGCCAGGACCGGGCTGCCGTCCTCGCCGCGCAGCGACAGGTGGATGTGGCAGGAGTTGCCCTCGCGCTCGTTCGGCTTGGCCATGAACGTGATGCTGGTCCCGTCCTGGGCGGCGATCTCCTTGGCCCCGGTCTTGTAGATCGAATGATTGTCGCAGGTGGTGACGGCGTCCGCGTAGCGGAACGCGATCTCGTGCTGGCCTAGGTTGCACTCGCCCTTGGCGGACTCGACGTACAGGCCGGCGCCCGCCATCTCGTTGCGGAGCCGGCGCAGCAGCGGCTCGATCCTCGAGGTGCCGAGGATCGAGTAGTCCACGTTGTACTGGTTGGCCGGGACCAGGTCGCGGTAGGCCTTGGCCGCGGCCTGCTCGTAGGAGTCGGCGTAGACGATGAACTCCAGCTCGGTGCCGACCATCGCGGTCCACCCGCGGTCGGCCAGCCGCTGCGCCTGGGCCTTGAGTATCTGCCGCGGCGAGGCCAGCACCGGCGCGCCGTCCAGCCAGGTCAGGTCGGCGATGACCATGGCCGTGCCCTCGTGCCAGGGCACCCGGCGCAGGGTGGCCATGTCCGGCACCAGCACGAAATCGCCGTACCCGCGGTCCCAGGACGACATCGCGTACCCGTCCACGGTGTTCATGTCCACGTCGACCGCCAGCAGGTAGTTGCAGCCCTCGGTGTAGCGCTCGGCCACCTCGTCGAGGAAGAACTCTGCCGACATCCGCTTGCCCTGCAGGCGGCCCTGCATGTCGGTGAAGGCCAGCACCACCGTGTCGATGGCGTTCTCGCTGGCCTCCACCCGCAGCTGCTCCAGGGTCAGCATGCCGCGCTGGCGGCGCTGCGGGCCGTGGCCCCGGTATTTCGGCGGCATTGACATCTCATCAGGTTAGGCGGGAAAGCCGCGATCAGGTGGCAAGCTCCCGCTCGATCGCCGCGAGTTCCGCCGCCGTGCCCTGGACCTTCGGCCCGGTGAACCACTTCCTCGCCGAGACCAGCCAGTAGATGCCGGCGTAGCCGATCACCACCACCACCGCGATCACGGCGTAGTTGAACGTGGTCCAGCCGATGGGGCCGAACTGCGGGAGCATGAACAGGATCGTGATGAACACCACCCAGACCACGGCCGTCCAGCCGATCACGTAGCTCCACCGCCCCAGGTGCCACGGCCCGCGCTGGAAGCGGTCGCCCTGCCGCAGCCGCAGGAACGTCGGGGCCACGTAGGCGGCGTAGAGGCCGATGGTGGCGATCGAGGTCACCGCGCCGTACGCGGCGGAGTTCCACAGGTACGGCAGGCCGAGGATCAGCGCGCCGACGGCGGCCAGCCAGATCGCGTTGGTCGGCGTCCTGGTGCGCTTGTTCACCTGGTGCCACAGGCGCGAGCCCGGCAGCGCGCCGTCACGCGAGAACGCGTAGATCATGCGCGAGTTCGCGGTCACCGACGACATGCCGCAGAAGAGCTGGGCGCCGATGGCCACCAGCAGCAGCAGCTCGGCGCCGGTCCGGCCGATCGAGTCGATCCAGATCTGCGCCGGGGCGACGACCGCGGTCGCCTCGCCGACGTAGTTGGACCGCTGGATCGCGAACGTGATGCCGATCAGCAGCACCCAGCCGGCGATCAGCGAGATCAGGATCGACATCACGATGCCGCGCGGGCCGCTGCGTGACGCGCGGTGGGTCTCCTCGGTCATGTGCGCCGAGGCGTCGTACCCGGTGAAGGTGTACTGGGCCAGCAGCAGCCCGACCGGCAGGATGTACCACCAGCCGATGTGGAACCCCGACAGGTTCTGCAGGTCGGTGAACACGAACTTGGCCGGGGCGTGGTGCGCGCCCGCCTTCAGGCCGAACGTCACCGCGCCCACGATGATCAGCACGCCGGTGATGTGCCACCAGACGCTGACGTTGTTCAGCAGCGCGACCAGGCGGATGCCGAACTGGTTCAGCAGCCCGTGCACCAGGAGCACGGCCGCGTAGATCACGATCGTGTGCCAGTGCGTTGTCACGCTGAAGTTGAACCACAGGCTGAACAGGAAGTTGATGAAGAGCGCCGCGCCGAAGTCGATCCCGGCGGTGATCGCGACCTGGCCGAGGAAGTTGAACCACCCGGTGAACCACGACCAGGCCGGGCCGTGCCGGGGTGACAGCTTGGCCGCCCAGTAGTACAACCCGCCGGCGGTCGGGTAGCTCGAGCACACCTCCGACATGGCCAGCCCCACGAGGAGGGTCATGATCCCGACGATCGGCCAGCCCCACACGATGATGGCCGGGCCGCCTTCCTCCATCCCGAAGTAGTAGAGGGTGAGGCAGCCGGACAGGATCGAGATGATCGTGAACGAGACCGCGAAGTTGGAGAACCCGGACATCCGCCGGAGCAGCTCCTGCGCGTAGCCGAGCCGGTGGAGTTCCTCTTCGTCGCTGCTGAGCGGCGCTGAAGCCGCCTTGTCATTGATCGCCACAGCGTGCCCCCTCGACTCGGGGCGGCGTTAATGGTTCAATATCGAACCAATGATGAATGCGCGCCAGGGAATGTTCAAGACCTCTGGCCAGATTCACCACATGTGCCCCATGGGCACCGGCACGCGGGTTGGAGGGGGATCCGCGTGCCGGGCCCGGGCGCGCCGTACAGTCGGCGTGACGGTCTCGGCCAGGCCGGGCCGGACTCGATCCCGCGGAGGCGATCGTGACGGGCAGCGGGCTTGACCTGAGCGGCCTTCTGCGCCCGGTCCGCGAGGGCCTGGCGTTCGAGGAGACCGTCGAGCGGATGCTGACCCTGATCAAGCTCGGCCTGGTCGGGCCGGGGGAGCGGTTCCCGGCCGAGCGCGAGCTTGCCGCCCAGCTCGGCATCAGCCGGCGAACCCTGCGCGAGGCGATCAGGGAACTCCAGCAGGCGGGATACGTGGAGCCGCGCCGCGGCCGGTCCGGCGGCACGTTCGTCACCGGCGCCCCGCCCGCGCCGGACCGGGGCGAGCTGCGCCGCCTGGCCCGCGAGGACGGCGAGAGGCTGGGCGACGCGCTGACCTTCCGGCTGGCCGTGGAGGCCG
>JASIJN010000572.1 GCA_030050125.1 Streptosporangiaceae bacterium
CGTTGCGGTCCCGTGGGACGGCCATGCCGACCTCCTGCGGCGGCTGGCCGGTGGGCTCGAGGGCAAGATCGTGATCGACTGCGTGAACCCGATGGCGTTCGACTCCCACGGTGCCTATCCGATCCCGGTGCCGGAGGGGAGCGCGGCCCAGCAGGCGGCGGCGGTTCTGCCGGGCTGCACCGTGGTCGGCGCGTTCCATCATGTGTCGGCGCCGCTGCTGCTCGATCCCGATGTCGCCGAACTCGACATGGACGTCCTGGTCCTCGGCGACGACCGGCACGCGACCGACCTGGTCCAGGCGCTGGCCGGGCGGATCCCGGGAATGCGCGGCGTCTACGCGGGCCGACTGCGCAACTGCGCGCAGGTGGAGGCGCTGACCGCGAACCTGGTGTCGGTGAACCGGCGTTACAAGGCCCACGCCGGCCTGCGGATCACCGATATCTGACGCGCCGGCCCCGCGGCCTCGATCAGCCGCGGTCGGCGGGTCAGCGGTAGGAGTGCTCCTCGTCGGGGAACGCGCCCGACGCGACCTCGTCGGCGAAGGACCGCGCGGCCTCCCGCAGCGCGCCGCCGACGTCGGCGTACCGCTTCACGAACTTCGGCGTCCGCGGGGACAGGCCGGCCATGTCCTGCCAGACCAGGACCTGCGCGTCGCAGTCCGGGCCCGCCCCGATGCCGATCGTCGGGATGGCGAGGCTGGCGGTCACCCGGGCGGCCAGTTCGGCGGGCACCGCCTCGAGCACGACCGAGAACGCGCCGGCGGCCTGCAGCGCCTTGGCGTCGTGCAGCAACCGCTCGCCGTCCTCGCCCCGGCCCTGGACCCGGTAGCCGCCGAAGGCGTTGACCGACTGCGGGGTCAGCCCCAGGTGGGCCATGACCGGGATCCCGGCCGCGACCAGGTCCTCGACCTGCCGGACCACCCGCTGCCCGCCCTCCAGCTTGACCGCGTGCGCCCCGGCCTCCTTCAGGAACCTGGTGGCGGCGGCGAGCGCCGCCCCCGGCGAGCCCTGGTAGGAGCCGAACGGCAGGTCGGCCACCACCATGGCCCGGCCGGTACCGCGGACCACGGCCGCGGTGAGCGGCAGCAGGTCGTCAACGGTCACCGGGATCGTGGTGTCGTGGCCGAAGACGACCATCGCGGCCGAGTCGCCGACGAGCAGCACAGGGATGCCGGCGTCGTCGAAGATCCGGGCGGTCAGCGCGTCGTAGGCGGTGAGCATCGGCCACCGCTCGCCCCGGGACTTGGCGGCGGCGATGTCGCGCACGGTGACGCGCCGCGACCCCTTGCCCCCGTAGAGCGGCTCCGGCGTCGCGGTCCGCGCACCGGTCGCGGCCACGCCTGAATCGCCTGCGTGTGCAGTCATATGGATCCTCCATGCCTCGAGGCGCCCCTGCGGCGTACCCGGACACGTCGATGATGCCACGCGGCGGGACCAGGGAAACAGACCCGGAGCGGGTAGGTTCGCAGAGGCGGGCCACGTCCGCGGCACGACACGGAACAGGAGACGGCTCATGCGGCTGATCAAGCTGGGACATGCCTGCGTCCGGCTGGAGAAAGACGGGGCGGCCCTGGTGATCGATCCCGGGATCTGGCGCGGGGCCTGGAGGACCGCGGAGGCGCTCAGCGGCGCCTCGGCCGTGCTGATCACTCACGAGCATCCCGATCACCTGGATGCCGAGGCCGTGCGCGGCGCTCTCGCGGGCGACGGCGGCCTGGAACTTTGGACAAACGCCTCGGTCGCCGGCCAGTTCTCCGGCTTCGGCGGGCGGGTGCACGCGGTCGCGCACGGCGACAGGTTCAGCGCGGCCGGGTTCGACGTGCACGTCTACGGCCAGGATCATGCCCGGGTCCACCCGGACATCCCGATCGTGACGAATACCGGCTTCGCGGTGGACGGCGAGGTTTATCACCCCGGCGACTCCCTGACCGTCCCGGGAGAACGCGTGGCAACGCTCCTGCTGCCGGTATCCGCGCCCTGGCTCAAGACGTCCGAGATGATCGACTATGGCCGCCAGGTCGCGCCCAGGCGCGCGTTCGCGATCCACGACGGTCTGCTGAACGACAACGGCATCGGGCTGACCCAGCAGATGCTGCGGTTCGCGGCCGGGCCGATCGGCGCCGATTTCGCCTGGGTCGAGCCGGGCACCGCGATCGATCTCTAGGCGCCCGCTCTAGGCGCCCGGCCCGGCCGAGCGGGACGGCTCGCGCCAGCGGCTGGTGATCGGCAGGCGGCGGTCCCGCCCGAAGTTCTTCGGCGAGATCTTCGGGCCCGGCGGATACTGGCGGCGCTTGTACTCGGCCCGGTCCACCATCGCGATCACCCGGTCCACCAGCGCGGGATCGTGGCCCGCCGCGACCAGTTCGGCCGCGCCCATGTCGCGCTGCACGTAGTCGTCGAGCAGCGGGTCGAGCACCGTGTAGTCGGGCAGCGTGTCGCTGTCCAGTTGCCCGGGCGCCAGCTCCGCGCTGGGCGGCTTGGTGATCGAGTTCTCCGGGATCGGCGGGACCTCGCCGCGGCGCTCGGCCTCGCGGTTGCGCCACCTGGCCAGCTCCCAGACCAGCGTCTTGAAGACGTCCTTGATCGGCCCGAACCCGCCGGCCGAGTCGCCGTACAGGGTGGAGTAGCCGACGGCCAGCTCGCTCTTGTTGCCGGTGGTGAGGGCGAGATGCCCCTCGGCGTTGGACAGCGACATCAGGGTCATGCCGCGGATCCTGGCCTGCAGGTTCTCCGCGGCCAGGCCGGTGAGGTCGAGCTCGGCCTCGAAGGCGTCCACCATGGACCGGATCGGCACCGTCCTGGCGTGCACGCCCTGCCGCTTCACCAGGTCCTCGGCGTCGGTGACCGAATGTTCGGAGGAGTAGCGGCTCGGCATCAGCACCACGTGCACCCGGTCCGCGCCGACCGCGTCGGCCGCGATCGTCGCCGTCAGCGCCGAGTCGATGCCGCCGGACAGGGCCAGGATCACCGAGTCGAAGCCGTTCTTGCTCACGTAGTCGCGGAGCCCGGTGACCACGGCGGCGTAGACCTCGGCCTGGTCGGACAGCCGGGGCCAGGAGGACCGGGCCGCCGCGGCGTCCGCGGCGGCCGGGCGGGGCAGGTCGGGCAGCGCCAGCCGCCGGATAGTGATCATCGAGCCGTCCCGCGCGTCCACCGGCGTCTCGGCGGGACACGGCGACGCGGCGGCCTCGGGCAGGTCCAGGTCGGCGACGATCAGCGCCTCCTCGAACTGCGGCCCCCGGGCGAGCGGCTCGCCGGAGGGATCCACGATGATCGAGTCGCCGTCGAACACCAGCTCGTCCTGGCCCCCGATCATGTTCGCGTAGGCCAGCACGGCGCCCGCCTCGCCCGCCCGGCGCTGGCACAGCTCGAGCCGGGTATCGTCCTTGCCGCGCTCGTACGGCGAGGCGTTCGGCACCACCAGCAGCCCGGCGCCCGCCGCCGAGCAGGCGGCGACCGGCCCGCCATCCTGCCACAGGTCCTCGCAGATCGCGATCGCGAAGTCCACGAGCTGGCCGTCGGCGGCCTGCATCCGCACCACCGGCAGGACGTCGCCGGGCACGAAGTACCGGTACTCGTCGAAGACGCCGTAGTTCGGCAGGTGATGCTTGGCCGAGGTCACCTGGACCTTGCCGTCGTACAGCACCGCTGCGGCGTCGAGCGGGGCCCCGGCGGGCAGCCCGACCCGCGGCCTTATCCCGGTCTTGCGGTCCAGGTACCCGGTCACCACGGCCACCCCGCCCAGCCCCTCGGCGCCCAGCCGCTCGGCCGTTTCGTGCAGCGCGGCGATCGACGCGTCGACGAACGACGCGCGCAGGGCCAGGTCCTCGACCGGGTAGCCGGTCAGCATCATCTCGGGGAACACCACGAGCCGGGCGCCCTGGCCAGCGGCGCGCTTGGTCCAGGAGACGATCAGGTCGCGGTTGCCGTCCAGGTCTCCGACGGTGGCGTTTACCTGGGCGAGGGCGATGCGCATCTCGGGCACGGGCTCAGCTTAGCGGGGGCCGGATTGCCTCTGGCGCGGCTCGTGCCGGCCGAGACGGTCCGTTCCATTCATTCTGCTGGATGCACGTCAAACGGCCCGTGAAAAACGATGACGAACAGGCACGGCCCGTCGTCGGCGGGCGCGTGATGCATCACCGTGCCGGCCGGGAAGTGGAGGTAGGCGCCCGGCCCGACCACCGTCCCGTCGGCGACCAGCCGGCCTTCGAGCACGATGATCGTGTGGGCCGCGGAGTGCCGGTGCGCGAGCGCCTTGAGGCCCGCCGGGTAGCGGATCAGATAGTGCTCGGCGCCGCTGTCCGGGTCCTGATACAGCAGCCGCAGCCCGACGGGCCGGTCGTAGACGGCCGGCTGGGACCGGGACTGCTCCAGCGGGAGCGAGGCCAGCCCGTCGACGATGACGGCCCCTCCGCCGGTCATGCGCGCGGCTCCGGCCAGCGCCCCCACAGGCCCGCCGTATCCTCGACCACGACGGCGCCGTACTCGGCGATCAGGGGCATCATGAGCGCCTCGAGTTCCTCCGTCCAGGGCCTGCCGCCGTAGAAGGCCTCCTTCATGGGGTCACGGCTGGCGGCGTCGGGGAAGGCCCGCAACCACACGAACGTGTCCGGGTCGTCGGCCGACGGGAACGGCCCGAGGACCCGCATCCCCAGCTCCCGGTGCACAGGGAAGGCGCGGGTCCGCATGAGTTCGGTGAGCGTGTCCCGCTGCCCGGGCCGGGCCCGGTAGGTGCGGACCTCGATGATGGCGGCCATGATGCGTTCCTCCCGATGTCGGCGGGTCGGCCTATTGTGTTGACCGCCGACACCACCCGGCAAGAAAGCACTTTCCGGACACCGAGGCACCGTAAGGAAACCGAGACGCTCATGGGCGGTACCGAGCCGACGGACGCGGGACGTCCGTGCCCGCTGACGGCGGCGCTGAACGTCATCGGCGGCAAGTGGAACCTGATCGTCCTCTACTGGCTGGCCACGGGCACGCAGCGCTTCTCCGACCTGCAGCGCCTGATGCCCGCGGTGACCCACAAGGTTCTGACCGCGTCCCTGCGCCAGCTGCAGCGGGACGGGCTGGTGCTGCGCGCCGTGTTCCCCGAGGTTCCTCCGAGAGTCGAGTACATGCTGTCCGACCACGGGCGGAGCGTCATCCCGGTCATCGAGGTGGTGCGCCGGTGGGGCCATGAGCATCTGCTGGAGCAGGTTGGCGAGAACAGGCCCGCTCCTTCCGGCCCGGCGGCCTGTGACGCTTCCAGCGGGCCCCTCAATGACGTGGATGGGACCATCGCTGCTGTTGTTTCAGCGTGGCCGGTCCGCCCATGCCATTGACTGGAGGGGCCAGGCGCTTGTCGGTAGACGATATGGGTGGTTTGTATCGATTGGGCAGGGCCTGATTCGGGGCGCGCCGAATTTCGGGCTGTCCGTTCGGGGCGGTAGCGCCTTCCGATTCCCGGACTCGTGTCCGAAATACCGGGCAGGGCCCGGGCGACTGGGCGAGGGGGCGACGGGGCGACCGGGCGAGGGGGCGACGGGGCGACCGGGCGACCAGCTGACGGGGCGACCAGGCGACGGGGCGACCAGGCCGTCGAGAGGGCGGGCGGCTCCGCGCAGGGGACGGCCACCTCGCTATCCGAGGGGGCGTTAACGCGCCGGAAACACGGGCGGGGCAGACTGGCGCCGTGGACAGGCAGGAAGAGTTCGTGCTGCGCACGCTCGAGGAGCGCGACGTCCGTTTTGTTCGGTTGTGGTTCACGGATGTGCTCGGCTACCTGAAGTCGGTGGCGATCGCTCCGGCCGAACTCGAGGGCGCCTTCGCCGAGGGCATCGGCTTCGACGGATCCGCGGTGGAGGGCTTCGCCCGGGTGTACGAGGCGGACATGATAGCCAAGCCGGATCCGTCGACGTTCCAGCTCATGCCGCTGCGCGGCGAGGCCGCGGTCGGCCGGATGTTCTGCGACATCCTGATGCCGGACGGAATGCCCTCCTACGCCGACCCGCGGCACGTCCTCAAGCGCGCGCTCGGCCGCGCCGCGAACCTGGGTTTCAGCTTCTACACCCACCCCGAGATCGAGTTCTTCCTGCTTCGCGAGAAGCCGGAGCCCGGGGTGAAGCCGCAGCCGATCGACAACGGCGGCTACTTCGACCACACCCCGCACAACATCGCGCACGACTTCCGGCGCAGCGCGATCGACATGCTGGAGAGCATGGGCATCTCGGTCGAGTTCAGCCACCACGAGGGAGCCCCGGGCCAGCAGGAGATCGACCTGCGCTACGCCGACGCCCTGACCACGGCCGACAACGTGATGTCGTTCCGGCTGGCGATGAAGGAGGTCGCGCTGGATCAGGGGGTCTATGCCTCGTTCATGCCGAAGCCGTTCACCGAGCATCCGGGCTCGGGCATGCACACGCACATGTCGCTGTTCGAGGGCGACCGCAACGTGTTCTATGAGCCTGGTGCCGAGTTCCAGCTGTCCAAGCTGGGCCGCGCGTTCATCGCCGGGCTGCTTACCCACGCGGCGGAGATCACCGCCGTGTGCAACCAGTGGGTGAACTCCTACAAGCGGCTCTGGGGCGGGGACGAGCGGATCGCGGGGGCGGGCGGTGAGGCGCCGGCTTACGTCTGCTGGGGACACAACAACCGCTCCGCGCTGGTCCGGGTCCCGATGTACAAGCCGCAGAAGGGGAACGCCACCCGGATCGAGTTCCGCTCCATCGACTCGGCCTGCAACCCCTACCTGGCGTTCGCCGTGATCCTGGCGGCCGGGCTCAAGGGAATCGAGGCCGACTACGAGCTCCCGCCGGGCGCCGAGGACGACGTGTGGGCGCTCACCTCGGCCGAGCGGCGTGCGCTCGGCATCGCGCCGCTGCCGCACAGCCTGTCCGACGCATGCGACGTGATGCGGGGCAGCGAACTGGTCGCCGAGACGCTCGGCGAGCACGTCTTCGACTTCTTCCTGCGGAACAAGCGCGCCGAGTGGGCGGAGTACAGCCGCCAGGTCACCGAGTTCGAGCTGGCCCGCTACCTGCCCGTGCTCTGACCGGCCGTGGCGGTTGCGCTACAGCCCGGGGTGCAGCCCGCGCGACAGCCGCTGCTGGTAACGCCGGCCCGTCTCCGCGGCGAGCGGGCGCAGGCCGGCCTCGGCCAGCGCGATGTGCTCCTTCCAGTCGCCGCGCCCGAGCCCGGGCCCGGCGGCGGCGCAGACGCCCGCGTAGAGCGCGGTCGCCCGGGCCAGCCAGTAAGCGCGGACGATGTGCAGCCGCTCGAAGCTGTAGAGCGCGTCGCCCGTGCCAGGTTCGCGGTAGTAGAGCGCGGCCGGCGCCGGCGCCGGGCGCGGGCCGGTGGCGGACATCAGCGCGAAAAGCTCGACGTCGTTGCCCGGCAGGTAGGTCTGCACCAGCTTGCGGCGTTTCGGAACCTGCACCTCGTCGAGCCGGTCCTCCTGTCTGAGCTCGGCGAGCCTGGCCTCCATGGTGGCGGCCCGGTCGGCGATTTCCCCGGCCAGGCCGGTCTGGTCGTCACCGCCCCCGTCTTCGGCCCGCTCGCCCGCCCGGCGCAGGTCGGCGATCGCCTGCGCGGTCAGGGCGTACCCGCGCTCCCGGCGTTGCCCGGCGCCGGACGGCTCCGTCAACCACCGCGCCAGGGCCAGGATCTCGGCCAGGCGCCCGACCACGGCCAGGTCGGCCGCTGACGCGTGGTGGTCGAGCCCGGCGATCGCGAGGCCGAACGCGCCGGAGGCCTCGACAAACATGTGCTGGAGGTGCGGGCGCTCGGTCGCGGGAAGATTGAACCGCCAACGAGGATCGTCCTGTGCCGGGAGGCTCGCCTGGCGGGCCGGATCGATGTCGGCGATCAGCTTGGACGCGACGGCGCGCAGGGCCGTGCGGAGGTCGCCGTCGGCCATGGCCGACGGCCTTCGCAGGCCGGACACGGATCCCGGCACGGGGGTCCAGCCGAGGATCTCGTCGATCTGCTGGATCACGCGATCCCACGCCTTTGTCACGCTCTCGATCAACGCGCTTCCGGCGTCGCGCATGTCTTGGTTCACGTGGTCGAGGATAACCGGCGCCCAGGTGGGCCGGCGTGACAGGATTGGTCACCCGACCTCGGAGAACTCACGCGGGAGGCCTGGCTGCCGTGCGCTTCGCGTTGTGGGCACCCAATTTCGGGGTATTTGCCGACGCCTCGCTGGTCGCCGACCTGGCGGGCCGGGCGGAGGCGGCCGGCTGGGACGGGTGGTTCCTCTGGGATCACGTGGTCCACATGGCCGGCAACGAGCCCGTCGTCGACCCGTGGATGGCCCTGGCCGCCGCGGCCCTGGCGACGCGCCGGATCCGCCTTGGCACCGTCGTCACCCCTTTGCCGCGCAGGCGGCCCTGGAACGTGGCCCGGCAGGCGGCCACGCTCGACCGGCTGAGCGGGGGCCGGGCCGTGCTGGGAGTCGGCATCGGGACCGAGCGCACCGAGGAGTTCCGCGGCTTCGGCGAGGAGACCGACCCGGTCCGGCGGGCGGCCATGCTGGACGAAGGGCTGGACCTGATCGCCGACCTCTGGACCGGCGCGGCCGTGCACCACCAGGGCGAGCACTACCGGGTGGACGGGGTCGCCTTCCAGCCGGTGCCGGTGCAGAACCCGCTGCCGGTCTGGGTGGCGGCGGTCTGGCCGCACCGGCGGCCGCTGCGGCGGGTGGCACGCTGGCAGGGCGTTGTCCCGGAGCGCCTGCCCGGACCCGAGGCGGTCAGGGAGATCAGGAACGTGGTCGGGCCGGACAAGGACATCGTGGTCTCGCCCGGCGAGCGCCCGCCCCGGGAGTGGGCCAGCGCCGGGGCCACATGGTGGATGGAAAGGCTGTGCGCCGACGCGGTGGTCGGGGAGGTCGAGGCGCTGGTCGACGCGGGCCCGCCGGGCGACTGACCCGGCCAGGCCGGGGAGACTAACGACGTGAGCATGTTGCGCGGGACAACCCTGGCCGGCCAGCTGGCCGCGATGGGATTCGCCGACACCGCTCGCGCGCAGCGCCTGCTGACCGAGGAACTGGGGCTCGACGCGACCGCGGACGCCTCCGACGCCGAGATCCTCGAGGCTCTGGCGGCCGCGGCCGACCCGGACCTGGCCCTGGGCAGCCTGGCCCGGATGCCGCGCGATCCAGGGTTGTGGGCGGCCCTGCGCGCGGACCAGGGAGTGCGGGCCAGGCTGATCGCCGTGCTCGGGGTCAGCGCCGCCCTGGGCAGCCATCTCGCCCGCCACCCGGCGGACTGGCGAGTGCTGAGCGGAACGGACGCGCTGCGCCCGCCGGAGCCGGGCGAGGTCCGCGCCGAGCTGCTGGCCGCGGCCGACGGCGACCCGGCCGGCGGCAACGCCGCCGACCGGGCCACCGCGCTGCGCATCGCCTACCGGCGCCGGCTGCTGCACCTGGCGGCCAGAGACCTTACCGGAGCCGAGGATCTGGCCCAGGTGACGGCGGAGCTGTCGGACCTGGCGGCGGCCGCCCTGGAGGCGGCCCTCGCCATCGCCCGGTCGGAGCTGCCGCCGGGGTTCGTGCCCGGCAGGCTCGCCGTCATCGCGATGGGGAAGTGCGGCGGCAGGGAGCTGAACTACGCGAGCGACGTCGACGTGATCTTCGTGGCTGGCGCGGCAGGGGCAGGGGGAGCGGCTGACGAGACAGGGGGAGCGGCCGGGACAGGGGGAGACGCCGACGGCGACGGCGGCGAGGCGGCCGCGCTGCGCACCGCGACCCGGCTGGCCACCCGGATGATCCGAGTCTGCTCAGATCCGGGGACCGAGGAGGCGCTGTTCCCGGTGGATCCGAACCTCCGTCCCGAGGGCCGCGACGGGCCGCTCGTCCGGACGCTGGCCAGCCACCGCGCGTACTACCAGCGATGGGCCAAGACCTGGGAGTTCCAGGCGCTGCTCAAGGCCCGTCCGGTGGCGGGCGACCCCGAGCTCGGCGCCGCCTACCTGGCCGCCATCCAGCCGCTGGTCTGGCAGTCGGCACAACGCGAGAACTTCGTGGCCGACGTGCAGGCCATGCGGCGCCGGGTGCTGGGCAGCCTGCCCGCCGACCGGGCCGGGCGCGAGATCAAGCTCGGCCCCGGCGGCCTGCGCGACATCGAGTTCGCCGTGCAGCTGCTGCAGCTCGTGCACGGCCGCACCGACGAGACGCTGCGCGCCGCGGCCACCATGGACGCGCTGGCCGCGCTGGCCAAGGGCGGATACGTCGGCCGGGACGACGCGGCGAGCCTGGCCGACGCCTACCGGTTCCTGCGCAGCGTCGAGCACCTGCTCCAGCTGCGGCAGCTGCGCCGCACGCACATGCTGCCGGAGGACCCGGCGGTGCTGCGCCAGGTCGGCCGGGCGCTGCGGGCCATCCAGCCCGGCGTCACGCCGGAGCATGCCGACCCCGCCGACGACCTCATCGCCCAGTGGCGCAGGCACGCCAGCCAGGCCAGGCAGCTGCACGAGAAGCTGTTCTACCGGCCTCTGCTGGAGGCGGTGGCCCGGCTGCCGGGCGAGGCGGTCCGGCTGACCCAGGAGGCGGCCAGGGAGCGGCTCGAGGCGCTCGGCTACGCCGACCCGGCCGGGGCACTGCGGCACATCGAGTCCCTCACCGCCGGCGTCTCCCGCCGGGCCGCCATCCAGCGCACGCTGCTGCCGGTGATGCTCGAATGGTTCGCCGACGCGGCCAGGCCCGACGCGGGGCTGCTGGCATTCCGGCAGGTCAGCGAGGCGCTCGGGGACTCGTCGTGGTACCTGCGGCTGCTGCGGGACGACACCAGGGTGGCGCAGCGGATGGCCAGGATCCTGGCCTCGAGCCGGTACGCCACCGGGCTGCTGCTGCGCGCCCCGGACGCGCTGGCCATGCTCGCCGACGACGCACAGCTCGAGCCCCGCCCGGCCGGGACGCTGTACCCGGACGCTGCGGCGGCCGTGCGCCGGCACCACAGCGCCCCGGCCTCGGTGGCCGCGGTGCTGGCCCTGCGCCGCCGGGAGCTGCTGCGCACGGCGGCCGCTGACCTGCTCGGGATGTCCGGAATCGAGCAGACCGGCGAGGCGCTGACCAGCGTGGCCGCGGTGACGGTCGCGGCCGCGCTGGACGCGGCGACCAGGAAGGTCGAGCAGCAGATCGGCCCGCTCCCGACCCGGGTCTGCGTGGTGGCCATGGGCAGGCTCGGCGGCCACGAGATGGGCTACGCGAGCGACGCCGACGTGATGTTCGTGCACGAGCCGCGCGAGGGCGCGGACGAGGAGGCGGCGACCAGGGCCGCTCACGCGGTGGCCGAGGAGCTGCGTTCGCTGCTGGCCCGGCCCGGCCCCGACCCGGCGCTGCCGATCGACGCGGCGCTGCGGCCCGAGGGGCGGCAGGGACCGCTGGTGCGTACGCTCGCCTCCTACCGCGCGTACTACGAGCGCTGGTCGGCGCCGTGGGAGGCGCAGGCCCTGCTGCGTGCCGAGCCGGTGGCCGGCGGCGTGGCGCTGGGCCGGGCGTTCATCGCCCTGGCCGACGAGTTCCGCTACCCGGCCGGGGGCATGGGCGAGCCGTCCGTCCGTGAGATCCGCCGGATCAAGGCCAGGATGGAGTCCGAACGCATGCCCCGCGGGGTGGACCCGGCCCTGCACCTGAAGCTGGGCCCGGGCGGCCTGTCGGACGTGGAGTGGGTGGCTCAGCTACTGCAACTGCGTCACGCCCACGCGGTGCCCGGGCTGCGCACCACGCGCACGCTCGCCGCGCTGCGGGCCGCCCGCGACCACGGCCTGATCGCCGCGGCCGACGCGGAGGCGCTGGACAACGCGTGGCGGCTCGCGGCCAGGATCCGCAACGCGGTCATGCTGGTGCGCGGCAGGCCGGGTGACTGCGTGCCCACGTCGCAGCCGGAGCTGGGCGCGGTGGCCCGGCTGCTGGGTTACGCCCCTGACGCGTCGCAGGACCTGGTCCAGGACTACCGGCGGGCCGCGCGGCGGGCCCGGGCCGTGATGGAGCGCCTGTTCTACGGCTAGAGCGGCCGGGAAGGCGGAATGCGCGCCGAGCCTGGCCGAAGCGTCGCGGCAAGGCCATTGACCAGCCGTTCGAGACGAGCCAGGTAATGCCCGTCGAATTGGCGGTTTCACTGCTTGTGGACACCGATCTGCCGGATGGCTACGGTGTCGAAGACGGTTGTTTCCTGTGGGCAATTGCACCGACGGTCCGCAATACGCCGACAGGCGGGGTCGTCGCTGGCCGAGGGAGGGACTGCCGGTGTCTACCCAGATCGTGACCTACAAGGTTGACGACGTCACGACAGCGAAATTTGAGGTTGATCCAGCCGAGGGTTTCCGTCCCGCCGCTCACGGTCAGATTCTCGGCCAGGTGCGCGATGCGGTTGGCCCTGCCATTGAGGCCGCGAAGGCCGTCCTCGACAAAGCGAAGGAGACACGGCCGAGCCAGATCGAGGTGAAGTTCGGGGTCAAGGTGAGTGGCGGGGCGGACTGGCTGGTGGCGAGGACGGCTGCCGAGGGCAGCTTCGAGATCACGCTGACGTGGGCCCGGGACATGGCTGAAACGGGCGCGGATACGGCATGAGCGCCGGCTCTGCGCATGCGCCGCCAGCGTTCGGCACTTGGGTTGCCGCCGTCCACGTCTCCGAGAATGACTACGAGCCGACGGGTGCGGCCGTGGTGCTCGATGAACGGCGGGTGCTGACCTGTGCCCACGTCATCACCACGAAAGAGGGAGTCGTCCAGCAACCCTTGTGGGTCTCGTTTCCGGCCGCGGAAAGCTCGGTCGCTGGCCGGCGGCGACGCGTGGCAAGGTGGGTCCTCTCGCACACCGTGTGGGATGTCGCCGTGCTGGAGTTAGACGACGATGTGCCCGCCGGGGTCCAGGGGGCGCCGCTGCGGCGGCCCAAGCCTTCGGATCTGGTTGGCAAGCGGTGGTGGGCGTTCGGGTTCCCCGACCGTGATCCTTACGGCGATAGCGCGGAGGGATCGGTGGGAGCGGCGCTGGCGTACGGCTGGATCCGGCTGGACACCGAATCGCGCTACGTGGTGCGGCCGGGCTTCAGCGGCGGAGGCCTCTGGTCCCCGGACTATGAGTCGGTCGTCGCCCTGGTGGGCCAGGCCCACGGCAATGGCGATGGCCGTGCCATCACCCTGCATCAGGTCGATCTGTGTTTGCCGCAGGAGAAACTGGCGCTGCTGGCCGACTGGTCGGCTCGGGCGGCCGACGAGGTCGCGCTGGCAGCATGGGGCTGGAGCCTGGCCGCTGACCCGGAGGGGGTCCGGCATTGGCGCCCGCGCGCCCGCGGCGTGAGCATCGATAGCGAGCGGGGTTACAGGTTCCGCGGTCGGACCGCCGCACTCGAGGTGATCACGCGGCGGCTGGACCGCCCGGCACCCGACCGGCGGGTGCTCGTGGTAACCGGTTCGCCGGGAGTGGGAAAGTCCGCGGTCCTGGGCCGGATCGTGACCACCTCCGACGCCGCGATCTGTGCCATCCTGCCCGGCGAAGATGACGCCGTCCGGGCGAAGGTGGGGTCGGTGGCGTGCGCCGTGCACGCGAAAGGGAAGACGGCTCTGGAGGTCGCGAACGAGATCGCCCGCGCTGCGTCGGCGGCGCTGCCGATGCAGCCCGGCGATCTGGCGCCAGCCGTCCGGGACGTACTGGAGGCGCGGGGCGGGCAACGCTTCAACGTGATCATCGATGCCCTGGATGAGGCGGCAACGCCGGCCCAGGCCCGGGTGATCGTCAGGGAGCTCGTTCTGCCGCTCGCCGAGACCTGCTCGAACGTGGGCGCGCAGGTCGTCGTGGGCACGCGTCGCCACGACGACGGCGGCTCGCTGCTCGAGGTGTTCGCTGGCTCCGTGACGGTTGTCGACCTGGATGACAGCGAGTACTTCGAGGAGGCGGACCTGGCCGCGTACGCGAAGGCATGCCTGCAGTTGACCGGCGATGAGCGGCCCGGTAACCCCTACGCCGATGACAAGGTGGCCTGGCCGGTGGCGCAACGGGTGGCCAAGGTCGCCGACCGTAACTTCCTCATCGCGGGGCTGGTCGCCCGGGGCCACGGGGTCCACGACGAGGAAGCCGTCGACCCCGGCCAGATCATGTTCGACGCCACGGTGAGCTCTGCCCTGGCCGGTTACCTGGAGCGGATCAGCCCGGTGTCCGGGCTGACGGCCGCTGAGGCACTGACCTGCCTGGCATTCGCCGAGGCGCCGGGACTCCCGGCCGCCCTCTGGCAGGTAGTGGCCGAGCGCGTGTACGAGGCGGCGGCCAGCGCCCGGGACCTGGCGCGGTTCGCGCGGTCGTCGGCGGCGAACTTCCTGGTGGAGTCCAGCGTGGGCAGCGCCACGCCTGCGTTCCGGCTGTTCCATCAGGCGCTGGACGATGCTCTGCTCGCCGCTCGAGCTCACGTCACCCATCGCGCGAACGACGAGCGCGATATCGCCAGCGCGCTGACCGGCTATGGCCGCCGCGTGGGGTGGCCCGATGCACCCGAGTACCTGCTGCGGTCGTTGCCCGGGCACGCCGCCGCGGGCGGGCTGATCGATGATCTTCTCACCGATGACGAGTACCTGCTGCACGCCGATCATTGGCGGCTGATGCTCGCCGCTGGCCGCGCGACCTCTGACCAAGCACGGCTCCGCGTCCAGATGCTGGGGCTGACTCAGGAAGCGGCGACCGCCACAAGCGGCGAACGTGCTGCCCTGTTCAGCGTGACCGAGGTCGTGGAGCACCTCGGCACCGGCTTCAGTGGCGTCGGCAAAGGCGCCCCGTACCTCGCTCAGTGGGCCCAGGCCAGGTCGCAGGACGCGGGTGCGGCCAATGCGGGCCACCAGGGCGCGGTCACCGGCGTGTGCGCGGTCACCGTCGGCGGGCGTGAGCTGCTGGCCAGCGCCGGCGGCGATCACACGGTGCGGGTGTGGGATGCGGTGACCGGTGAGCAGCGGGTCGTGCTGGAGGGGCATCAGGGGTGGGTGCGCGGTGTGTGCGCGGTCAGCGTCGGCGGGCGGGAGTTGCTGGCCAGCGCCGGCGATGACCAGACGGTGCGGGTCTGGGATGCGGCGACCGGCGAGCAGCGGGCTGTCCTGCGCGGGCATCAGGGCAGGGTCAGCAGCGTCTGCCCGGTCAGCGTCGGCGGGCGGGAGCTGCTGGCCAGCGCGAGTTCCGACCAGACGGTGCGGGTGTGGGACGCGGTGACCGGTGAGCAGCGGGCCGTGCTGGAGGGGCATCAGGGGTGGGTGCGCGGTGTGTGCGCGGTGAGCGTGGCCGGGCGGGAGTTGCTGGCCAGCGCGAGTGATGACCAGACGGTGCGGGTGTGGGATGCGGCCACGGGTGAGCAGCGGGCTGTGCTGGAGGGGCATGAGGGTGCGGTGAGCAGCGTGTGTGCGGTCAGCGTCGGCGGGCGGGAGTTGCTGGCCAGCGGCGGCGGCGACCGGATGGTGCGGGTGTGGGATGCGGCCACGGGTGAGCAGCGGGGTGTGCTGGAGGGGCATGAGGGCGCGGTGAGCAGCGTGTGCGCGGTCAGCGTGGCCGGGCGGGGGTTGCTGGCCAGCGGCGGTGATGACCAGATGGTGCGGGTGTGGGATGCGGCCACGGGTGAGCAGCGGGCCGTACTGGAGGGGCATGAGGGTGCGGTGAGCGGCGTGTGCGCGGGGAGTGTGGCCGGGCGGGAGTTGCTGGCCAGCG
>JASIJN010000073.1 GCA_030050125.1 Streptosporangiaceae bacterium
CGTCGGTGAGCTGGACCATCTCGTGTTCACCGCCGGGGACTCCGTCACGCCGCGCCCGCTCACCGAGATGAGCCCCGCTGAGGCGCGCGCCCTTCTCGATGTGCGCTTCTGGGGCGCAGTGGGGGTCATCAGGTCCGCGGCTTCGCGTATCCGCACGGGCGGCTCGATCGCCCTGACGACAGGGACGGCCGGGCAGCGGCCGCTGCCTGGAGCCGCGCTAGCGGCCGCCGGCGCCGGCGCCGCCGAGGGTCTGGTGCGCGGCCTGGCAGCCGAACTCGCCCCGGTGCGTGTCAATGCGGTGCGCGCCGGCGCAATCCGCACGCCGCTGTGGGACGGGGTTCCCGAGCCTCAGCGTGAGGCCGTCCTCGCCCGCCTGGCACAGCACACGCTTCTCGGCACGATCGGGGAGCCAGAGGAGATCGCCCTGGCCCACCTCTACCTGATGCAGAACCGCTACGTTACCGGGACAGTGCTCACTGTCGACGGTGGCCTGCTGCTGGCCGGCTGACAAGCAGGCCAGCAACGGCACGAACACACCGACCCATTCACCGAAAACTGCACAGTTGACCATCGGCCGGCCAGGTCGCAACTCCGCGCCCCCGATATGGCCGAACCCCCCCGGCGCGGGATATCCGCCGGCGCCGCCGGCATCTCCTCCTGCTGATACGACCGCGCCACGCCCAGGTCAGCAGCGTCCGCCAGGTCCCGGCCGCACGCGCATCCGCCCTGCGGGTAATGATCCTCGGTCCGGTCCGGGACCTCCCACCACATTGCCGCGCTCGGGCTGCCCGGCTGCTTGCCCCGGTTCTCCGTCCGTTCCGCGGCCCGCCGCTGCTTGCGCGGCATCGTCCGCCCGGGCAGGTCATCCGCCGACGGCGGCATCGAGGAGTTCCCGCTGTTCCGCGACCCCGCCCGCTCCGCCGAAGCCAGCCGCTCCCGCAGCTCAGCGACCAGCGCCTCCAGCACCGCGATCCGCTCCGCCTGCGCCGCGATCAGCGCATCACGTAAATCCGCAGACGGTCCCTCCGGCGGCAGCACATCGGCCACAGCCCGCAATCATCCCCGAGACCACGCTCAGCCACCGCGGCAACACGGGACCCGCCACCAAGACGTAACCAGCGATCACCCGGCGCACGGCGCGCACCCGGCCCCCAGGCGAGTCCCGCTTGCCGGCCACCGCCATCGGTGCAATGATCCGTGCCGCGCACCAGGGAAGGATGCCATGGCGGCCAGGCTCGGCAACATCGCCTTTGACTGCGACGACGTGCTGAAGCTGGCGGCCTTCTGGTCGGCAGTGCTCGGCCGCCCGCTCGATAAGGGCAGCAGCGAGTTCTTCGCCTCCATCGGCGGATCCGACGGCGAGCGGCGGGAACCGGCCTGGTACTTCAACAAGGTGCCCGAGCCGAAGCAGGCCAAGAACCGCGTTCACATCGACCTGGTAAACCCCGACCCCGATGCCGTCAGCGAGCTAGTCCGGCTCGGTGCCACGGTCGTCGGCGAACACCGCATACCCGGCCAGCGCTGGACCGTAATGCAAGACCCGGAGGGCAACGAATTCTGCATCGCGGCCAAGAGCTTCACCGGCTTTGACTGACCCAACAGCGGCAACGCCACCCTAGGCCATGCTGAGGAATCGCTACGCAGAGCATGTGATGTGAATGTTTACCTCCGATCATCTAACCTCAAGCGGCTCCTAAGCCAAGGTCTGCTGGACCTCGGGCGACGCATGATTGCCAGAAAGCGGCACGACAGCGAGCACCTAATGGGTGCTAGATGTTACCTGTCGCGATGATCGCCGGATATAGGGATAGCTAGTATGGGACCCTTCGCTCATACCGTTACGCGCGGACGGCCTCGGCGCACAGATTAACCTGATCGTGCGCGGCCGTGAGCTCGCGGGTCGTCGATCGTGTAGCCGCGCATAACGGCGGCTATTCGCTCGCGAGCCGCACCACAGCCGTTGTCGCTGAGCGTAGTCGGCGGACGATCGGATCGAATAGGAATGCCTGCTGAACGAGTAGGCAGATGTAGAACGTCCGTTCCAGCGCCGAGACCGAGGGGTGCGGTGTGGCACTGACCGGAGCGTGCTGCCGGATTGGCTGTCTGGTTAAGATCCAAGAGAAGTTCCGGCAGGTCTAGCCTGTCTGGCGTGAATGGCGATCTCTGGTTCGGTGCGGCAACGACGCTGGCTGGCGCGACGCTGGCGGGGCTCATCAGCCTGGCGTTGAACCGGCAGCAGATAAGGGCTGCCCGAGACCAGCGGGCTGAGGATGACCAGCGGGAGCGGGACCGGCGCAGCGAGGACCGGAGGTTCACCGCCTACGCGGACTTCATCACGGGGGCGCGTACCTACCGGGACGCAATCCGGGCACTGACGACGGCACGAGTACCGGCCAAGGCGAGAGACGCCATCGACACTCTGGCGCAGGCCACCGGTCCCGCGTCTGCTGTCGTGTTTCTAATCGGCGAAAGCGAGAGGACGCACATAGCGTGCCGCGCGATCCTCGCGACTATTGGCGAGGCCCAGACCGAGCTGCACGGGAAGGACACTGAGTGGTCGAGCGAGTGGTGGGCCGAGCTGAACACCAAGCTGGCGCGGCAGCTCCGCGAGTTCCAGGTAGCTGTCAGAGATGAGCTGGGAGTGGAGGGGATCAGCGCGTCTGTCATCCTCGATCGCGGGCTGGCTGGAAGGTCGCATGCTGGCATACCTTCACGGCGCCAGGATGGCTAATCAGGCTAAGCTTTTCCGAGCCGAAGCGAGTGGTTGCTGAAAATTTCTCCCTGACTTCGGCCGCTTTCTATAGTTGATCTTGATGTCAGGGCGGTGGCCTGCGGGTTCGTTGTCAGCTGCCGCGGAGGTCCCGGAAGGGGTGAGCGCACACATCAACCAATCTCTGCTGCTGGTGATGAGAGGAGAGGGCGCGCTGAGACTGGACGAATAGGCGGCGATCAGGAATCCGGCGGGGTCGGCGGTCGCTTCGACCGGGGCCGCGCTGTGAGCGCTTCGCTGTAGTCGGGGCGCTGCAGCCACTTCCGCGCAGCCGCGTAGCTGAAACCCCGCTCCTGCAGCAGTTCCATAGCGGCGGCGCGCTTCTCCGTTATCTCATCGCGGCTGATCAGGTGCGAGCGGATCTTTTCCAGCACGTCCGCGTCGACCTCGTAGCGAGTGCCGGTCTTGGGAGCGAACTGGTTCAGCAGCTTGTAGTAGCGGCGCTCCGAGACGCCGAGTCTCTCCCAGGGCTGGATCGCGCCATCTGCGGTCTTGCGGTGGTTGAGGATCGCGATCGTAGCCTTGCTATTCACATACCGGCGTGCCGCCTCGGCGCCCCTGGCCGGGTCAAAGCCCGGCTGCAGGAGCCCTTCAAACAGCAGCGCCGCTGCCGCCCGCGTGTCCGGCGCCCTGGTAGCGCGTGCGATCCGCTCGACAGCCTGTGGGTAGGCGGCCGCCACAAAGTGATCACGCTCGACAGGGTTGTGAGCACCGAAGTAGTGGCGTGTGTGAACGAAGTTCGTGATTGCAGCGGGGCGTAAACGTTCGCAGACGTCAGGTCCCGGTCGACTCCTGGCGTTTGAGCGTGTCGCCGCTGCGCTGTTCGTCCATGAACAGTACCGCTGGCAAGCATCGCTGCAGCACTCCCCGACGACGCTGCTCCGGCTGCGTGCGTCTCGCCATCCGTAGAACTTCGGATAGCAGCGATGATGCTGGCCTGTGTACGCTGGTACCCGTCCCGTCCTCAAGTATGGGGAGATCTCACTTCTCGTATCGCGTGAAGCAACGATGTCAACGCTGTCCCTGAAGCCCGCCGATTCCCTCTCCAGCATTCAAGCAGGCTCAGGATTCTCGGTCTCGCCGAAGCAGGGAATGAGCGCGGACGGAGAGGAGAAAGTAATGGAGCGGCCAGAACTTCAGCCTGAACCAAACGGGGGAAGGGAACCAAACGGGGGAAGGGAACCACCACCGCCAAAACCCCGCATTTTTATCACTCCTGCCGCTACTAACATCACACTTAACAGCGGCCAGAGCATTACCGTTAATTTTCTCTTAGAGAGGTTCGACATTGATGTCGCGGTCAATCTCGGCGTAGGGTCGGTCCCGCCAGGGGTAACGGCGGCGCTGTCTCCCCAGTCCCTGCCCGCGACGTCCCCCCAGCCCCTGTCCACGACCGGCGCGGACTTCTCCCTGACCTTGACTGCGGCGGAGAACGTGACGCCAGCCGAGGCGACGATCGAAGTCGGACTGGTGGACGCCGGCGGAGGCCTTTCCACGCTTGCGACGGTCACCGTGAACGCCGTGGCGTCCGGTCAGGTTCTGCCTGCCTACCACATCCTGACCCTGGTATACGCGCCGCCTGGTATGGCCGGCGGCACTAACACCTCGCAGGAGTCCACCTCGCAGGTGTCATATGCCGGCGGCAGCACGACCGGGACGACGGATTCGATCAGCAACTCGTTCAAACAGAGCGTTGACGTTAGTGTCTCGGCCACCGGCAGTATACTCGGCGTCTCGCTCGGAGTGAGCGGCGATTTCACTGCTTCGCAGACCGGGACCACGACGTCGCAAATCAGCATTAACAAGGGTGCCAACAATCAGATCATTGTTCCCGGGCCCGGCGCGGACGGCATCGACCACAGCTATGACCTGTTCTACCTGTGGCTTAACCCGCAGCTTAATGTGACCGTCGACCACCTGGGTAATGTAGCCTGGGGGATCGGGGTCAATGGGCAGGACATGCTGATTCAGTATGTCTACGCTGAATGGCTTCTGAATCCGAGCCTGATGCCGCCAGGCGTGGCCCAGGCCCTCGCCGCTGCAGGCCTCACTACGGCGGACTACGATCAGATCCTGGCCTGCAACCCCTTTTACGCCGGTGCCGCGACCGGTGACCCGAATAGAGTCGTGCCCATCGAGCCGGGTAGATTCGTGCTTACCACGCACAGCTTCCCGTACGAACCTCCGCTCGCTGCCGACGATCTAGTACCCACGATGACGTACGCGCTGACGAGCGCCACGACCACTACTAATACCCAGCAAGTTCAGAATCAGTACGCGGTCAGCGCCAGCGTGAGTGCGGGATTCAATCTAATCTGGAAGGCCCTCGTCAAGGTCACCGGCACCTTGGAGTGGACGAACACGTCGACGTCCACGCAAACGACCGGATCAACGCAGCAGGCGAGCGTCACCGTTGGCGCCCCGGCCTTCGGGTACACCGGGCCCACCGATGTACTGGTGTACTTGGATACGGTCTACCAGTCGTTTATGTTCTCTTTTGCGACCGGGAGCCCGTCCGCGTCCGGCACGCTCACCGACAGCGCAGGCATTCCGGTTCCGAACACGGCGATAACACTTACCGTGGGCGGTATCACGCTGAGCACATTCACCAATTCGCGCGGCCAATATAACTTCTACGGCGCGGCACCGGGTCAGGGAACGATCGCCGTCGAAAACCAGCAATTCACCGTGGCCGTAGGGGCAGGTGAACCGAGTTCGACGCTCCGCCTCAATGCTCCAGCATGACGATCAGCCTGTCCCCGGCTCGGACCTCACGTTGGCCCGGGGTAACTGTGATCCGCCGGTGACCGCGCCCGGTTGGCTGGCAGGCTGAGGACGATAGCGGTCAGCCCGCGGTCCATCGACGCATCACCATGCCGGCCTGGTCAGTGCCAGGGTGAGGCGGCGTAGGACGAGGTCTATGTCGGCTCGGGCCGCTGGCGCGTCGCCGGCCTGGGCGATGTAGAGGGCTGCCGCCTCGACTGCCCCGGGCAGGCCATAGGTTGGCTGCGGATCCTGGTGGAGATCATCGATGTCCCAGTCGGCAGGGAAGTCGCGGGCCGCGTGGTCGTCGACCTGGTCCGGTACGAGGGCGCCTACGATGTCTCGGCGCTGGCGGGGCACGGTCCGCTCACGCGGGACCGGTGGACCATCGACCCGGCCGCCGGGACGGTGACCCAGAGGCGCCTCGATGACCGCCCCCAGGAATTCCCCCGCGTCGATGACCGCGCCATCTCCCAGCCACACCGCTACGGCTACAGCGCGGTGATCGGTGCGGTCGGCCAGGCCACCGTCTCACCCAGTGGCGACTTCGCCGATGACGCGTTCGCCAACGCCCTGCTCAAGCACGACCTGGCCGCCGGAACCGTGCAGGCGCACCAGTTCGGCGGCAATGCCACCGCCGGCGAGGCCGTGTTCGCCCCGGCCGCACCCGACGCCGCCGAGGACGACGGCTACGTCATGGCCTTCGTCCACAATCCCGACCGTGGTTCCGCCGACCTGGTCATCCTCGCCGCACAAGATTTCACCGGCCAGCCAGTCGCCCGCGTCCACCTCCCCGCCAGGATCCCGCTCGGC
>JASIJN010000573.1 GCA_030050125.1 Streptosporangiaceae bacterium
ATCCGGGGGCGGCTGCGGCGGGCCCGGTCGATGCGCTCGAGCACGAGTTCCTCGCGCACCGTTCCCGGCAGCGGCTGCGGGGAGCCCCGGCGGGCGTGCTCCTCGTGATCGTCCTGGTCGTGCAGCCGCAAGGCCTCCTGCACCCAGTCGGCCTGCGTCGCCGGGCCGGCGCCGTGGTCGGAGGTCACCTCTGACTCGCCTCCTTGACCCGATGGCGGGTCAGGCGGCCGTAGTTGTAGTAGGCCGCGCAGGCGCCCTCGGGCGACACCATGCAGGTCCCGATCGGTGTCTCCGGCGTGCACGCGGTGCCGAAGACCTTGCACTCCCACGGTTTGAGCACGCCCTTCAGGACCTCGCCGCACTGGCAGGCCTTGGGATCGGCGACGCGCACTCCCGGCACCGAGAACAGCCGCTCGGCGTCGAAGGCGGCGTACTGCTCCCTGACCTTGAGCGCGGAGTGCGAGATGAAGCCGAGGCCGCGCCATTCGAAGTACGGCCGCAGCTCCATGGTCTGGCCGATCGCGTTGAGCGCGACCGCGTTCCCGTCCCAGGGCACCACCCGCGAGTACTGGTTCTCGACCTCGGACCGGCGCTGGGAGAGCTGCAGCATCAGCATGTAGATGGACTGCAGGATGTCCAGCGGCTCGAACCCGGCCACGACCACCGGCTTGCCGTAGTCGCGGGCGATGAACTCGTAGGGCCGGCAACCGATCACCGTCGAGACGTGCCCGGGCCCGATGAAGCCGTCGAGGCGCAGGTCGGGCGAGTCCAGGATGGCCTTGATGGCCGGGATGATCGTCACGTGGTTGCAGAAGATCGAGAAGTTCGCCAGGCCCTCGGCCGCGGCCCGCAGCACGGTCATCGCCGTCGACGGGGCGGTGGTCTCGAATCCGATGGCCATGAACACCACGCGTTTGTCCGGGTTCTTCCGGGCCACCTTGAGCGAGTCCAGCGGCGAGTACACCATCCGGATGTCGGTGCCGTGGGCCTTGGCGTCGAAGAACGACCCGTTGCTGCCCGGCACCCGCATCATGTCGCCGAACGACGTCATGATGACGTCCGGCTCGGCGGCCAGCGCCATGGCGTCGTCGACCCGGCCCATGGGGATCACGCACACCGGGCAGCCCGGGCCGTGCACCAGGGTGATCTGCTCCGGCAGGTAGTCCTCGAGCCCGTGCTTGTAGATCGTGTGGGTATGCCCGCCGCACACCTCCATCAGCTTGTACTGACGGCCTGGCTCACACAGCGCCGTGATCTTCGCGGACAGCGCACGCGCGGTGTCGGCGTCACGGAATTCATCCACGAATCGCATGGCCGCCCCTCACTCGATCCCCGACTCGGCGAGCGCCGCCAGCTCGTCCTCGTAGGCCTGGCCGATCCCCTCGAGGAACTGCATGGCCGCGGCGGCCTCGCTCTCGTCGATCTTCGACAGCGCGAAGCCGACGTGGATCAGCACCCATTCGCCGGGCTTGGGCGGATCGTCCGACAGCAGGCCGATGTTGATCACGCGGCGCACGCCGCTTACGTCCACCCGGGCCAGGTCGGGCTGATCCGGCAGGAACTCGATCACCTCACCGGGTATACCGAGGCACATTGGACCCAACCCCCTCGTCGTTCGTCGTCCGCTCCTCGGCGGCCGGCTCGGCGGCCTGCCCGCCGGACCCGGCGGCCTGCGCCGTGCGCACCAGCCCGCGCACGATCCGCACGGCCTCATCGACGGCCGCCGCGACCGGCGCGCTCAACCCCATTCCCGGCTCGGTGCTGGCCGGCTCGCAGCCGACCAGCACGACCCGCCCGGCGTCGCCGCCCAGCAGGTCCAGCATTCCGAACACAACATCTGGCTGCATTCCGTGCGCGTCAAGCACGGGGATACTTCTCTCCCTGGCCTGATTGCAGCCAGTATCCAGCTCCATGACGTACACGGTCCCGGGCGGGTCGCCGCGCGGCGACGCGTCGACCAGGATCGTGGTCTCGAAGCCCTCGGCAAGGTCGTAGGCCAGGTGCATGCCGCTGATCCCGTAGTCGGCGACGCGGACCCAGTCGGGCAGGCCGGCCTGGGCGAGCCGGCTGGCCACCTCCACCCCGAACCCGTCGTCGCCCAGGAAGATGTTGCCCACCCCGGCGATCAGCATGCGGCCGGTCACCCGCCCACCTCCCCCTGGCCGAGCCCGTCCATCGCGTCCATCGCGTCCATCGCGGCCAGCGTGAGTTCCCAGAGCACGTGATAGACGGTGGTCTGCGCCTCCTGGATCCGGTGCACCGACGACGACGGGGCCACGAAGAGGTAGTCGATGCTGTCCAGCTCGGCCATCTTGCCGCCCTCGTAGCCGGCCAGGCCGATGGTGAGCAGCCCCCGCCTGCTGGCCTCGTCGAACGCGCGCAGCAGGTTGTCGGAGTTGCCGCTGGTGGACAGCCCGACCGCGATGTCACCGCCGCGGCCGAGCGCGGCGACCTGGCGGGCGAAGATCACGTCGATGCCGATGTCGTTGCCCAGCGCGGTCACCACGGAGGTGTCGTTGCCCAGCGCCAGCGCGGGCAGCGGCCGGGCCGCGGCTCCGGGGTTCAGGAACAGGGTGGCCAGCTCCTGGGCGTCGGTGGCGCTGCCGCCGTTGCCGAAGGCGAACAGCCGCCCGCCCGCCGCGAACCTCGCCGCCATCTGGAGGGCGCACCGCGCCATCCGCGCCCCGTCCCGCCGGGCGATCGTCTGCCGGAGCTCGAGGATTTCCGCGGTCTTTTCGATCGTGGACGCGCTGACCTGCTTGAGCACGGCCGCCAGGTCACTGGTGCCGGCGTAAAGGAACGGGTACAGCGACTCCATCGCGCGGGTGCCGGCATCGTCGCGCCGCGCGCTCACGGGATCGCCTCGCTCGCGTGACCGTGACCGTGACCCACGACCGCGATCGCCTCGCCGGCGTGCACCAGGATCGTGTCGCCCGCCGCCGCGCTGACCAGGGCGACGCTGACCTC
>JASIJN010000574.1 GCA_030050125.1 Streptosporangiaceae bacterium
GTCAGGAAGTCGCCGGCCCGCGACGGCGAGAGCGAAGGCTGCGCGCCCGCCCCGGCGTCGCCGCCGGCCGGGCGGGGCTGCGCGCCGGAAGATCCGGCCGTGGCTTCGTTCCCCATTCTCCGACACACTAGGGGACGGCACCGACAGTTGGCCGCCTTTGGCGCTTTTGCCGGCGCCGCCGATTCCCGGCCCGCACGTCCTTGGAAAGCGCCGCCCAGGACGTAGCATCGGGTACGTGTCAGGCATGAGCCCAGAGCAGCCCGGTGACTCGCCTCAGCAGCGTCCCCGGCGCGATGCCAGGTACGGCATCGTCGTCGCGAGGCCGTTCGGCGTCCCCGTGTACATCTCGCCGTACTGGTTCCTCGTGGCGGGCCTTGTGGTCGTGTTCTACGCCGGTGACCTGCACTCGATCCGCTCGACCACGGTCCGGTACGCGGTGGCGGCCGCGTTCGTCGTGCTGCTGTACGCATCGGTGCTGGTGCACGAGCTGAGCCACTGCGTGGTGGCGCGGGCCTTCGGGCTGACCGTGCGCCGGATCCTGCTGTACCCGCTCGGCGGGTTCTCCGAGATCGAGCAGGAGCCGCCCACGCCGGGCCGGGAGTTCGCGGTCTCCGTGGCCGGGCCGCTGACCTCGCTGGCCCTGGCGGGCGTCGGCGTCGGCCTGATCGCCGCCTTCGACCCCGGCGGGATCCCCCGGGACCTGATCTTCCAGCTGATCCTCGCCAACCTGGTGGTCGGCGCGTTCAACCTGCTCCCGGGCCTGCCGCTGGACGGCGGCCGGATACTGCGGGCCGGCCTGTGGAAGATCACCAAGCGCCCCGGCCAGGCCACGATCGCGGCCGCCTGGGCCGGCCGCGGGCTGGCGGTGCTGCTGATCGTGGCGCCGTTCGCGGTGCCCGGCACCAGGCTGAGCGTGTCCAATACCTACGTGCTCTGGCTGGCCATCATCGCCGTGTTCATGTGGATCAGCTCGGGGCAGGCCATTCGCGCGGCCAAGGTGCGCGACCGGCTGCCCGGCCTGCAGGCCCGCAGGCTGGCCCGGCGGGCCATCGCGATCCCGGGCAACGTGCCGCTGGCCGAGGCCATCCGGCGGGCCGACGAGGCGCAGGCCCGCGCGCTCGTGGTCGTGGACCACGACTCGACGCCGATCGCGATCGTCAACGAGGGCGCGGTCATGGCCACCCCGCCGCAGCGCAGGCCGTGGGTCGAGGTCGGCTCGCTGGCGCGGGCGCTCGAGCCAGGTATCGTGCTGTCAGCCGACCTGTCCGGGATGGAGCTGATCGAGGCCGTGCAGCGCTCTCCCGCCACCGAGTACCTGCTCATCGAGCCGTCCGGCCAGGTGTTCGGCGTGCTGGCCACCACCGACCTGGACCACGCCTTTGCCGGTGTCTGAGCGGAGCGCCCCCGCGCCGCCGCGCGGCCCGTTCGCCCCGGGCGATCAGGTGCAGCTCACCGACCCGAAGGGACGGCGGCACCGGGTGGTGCTCGCGGCCGGGCGGTCCTTCCACACCCATCGCGGCTCGATGGCGCACGACGACATCATCGGCCGGCCCGAGGGCAGCGTGATCGTGTCGTCCGGGGGCACGGCCTACGTGGCGCTGCGGCCGTTGCTCGCCGACTACACGCTGTCCATGGCCCGCGGGGCCGCGGTGGTCTACCCGAAGGACGCCGGGCAGATCCTGGCCCAGGCCGACATCTTCGCCGGGGCGCGGGTGCTCGAGGCCGGGGCGGGCTCGGGCGCGCTGTCCTGCTGGCTGCTGCGGGCCGTCGGGGAGAGCGGGCTGCTGGTGTCCTACGAGCGCCGGCCCGACTTCGCCGAGATCGCGCGGCAGAACGTGGAGCGGTACTTCGGCGGGCCGCACCCGTCCTGGCGCCTGGTGACCGGTGAGCTGCCGCCCGGCGGGACGACCGAGGGCCTGGCCGGCGGCGACGCCTTCGACCGGGTCGTGCTCGACATGCTGGCGCCGTGGGAGTATGCCGACGCCTGCGCCAAGTCGCTGCGGCCCGGCGGGCTGGTCTGCTGCTACGTGGCCACCACCACGCAGCTGTCGCGCGCCGTGGAGGCGCTGCGCGGGCAGGGCAGCTTCGACGAGCCGGCCGCCTGGGAGTCGCTGCTGCGCGGCTGGCATGTCGACGGCCTCGCCGTCCGGCCCGAGCATCGTATGGTGGGGCACACCGGGTTCCTGGTGACCGCTCGCCGGCTCGCGGACGGGGTGACGCCGCCGCCGCGCCGGCGCCGGCCGTCCAAGGGAGCCCGCGCTGACGAGGACCAGGAGGCGGCCGGATGACCGACGACGGGGCCCGGGCCAATCCGCCGGGCTCACCGGGAAGCAGTAACGCTGCCTGGCTGTTCCTGGATCGTAACGGGAGAAAGCCGCGCCGTAGGCCGCCGCAGGTTACGGAAGCTTCCCCGATAGGTAGGGTCAAGGGTAAATCGGCACTCGGGAGGGGGTGAGGGGCATGGCCTCTCGCGACGACAGCGCTCGCGCCGGACGATATGACGACGAGGTCAAGGTCCTGACCACGCAGATCTCCTTCCTCGAGGAGGAGATCGCCGCTCTGCGCCGCAGGCTTGCGGACTCGCCACGGCAGACCAGGCTGCTCGAGGAGCGGCTTCGCGAGGCCGAGACGAACCTGGCCAGCGTCACCGGTCAGAACGAACGACTCGCGGGAACCCTGCGCGAGGCGCGCGACCAGATCGTCGCGCTGAAGGAAGAGGTGGACCGGCTGGCCCAGCCGCCGTCCGGGTTCGGCATCTTCCTCCAGGCGTGCGAGGACGGCAGCGCCGACGTGTTCACCGGGGGCCGGAAGATGCGGGTGAGCGTCAGCCCCGGGGTCGAGCTGGGCGAGCTCAAGCCGGGCCAGGAGGTCGTGCTCAACGAGGCCCTCAACGTGGTCATCGCCCAGGGGTACGAGACGATCGGCGAGGTCGTCATGCTCAAGGAGCTGCTCGAGGGCGGCGACCGGGCCCTGGTGATCTCCCATGCCGACGAGGAGCGGATCGTGCGGCTGGCCGACCCGCTGCGCAGCACCACGCTGCGCGGCGGCGACTCGCTGCTGCTCGAGCCGCGGTCCGGATACGTCTACGAGCGCATACCCAAGGCCGAGGTCGAAGAGCTGATCCTGGAGGAGGTGCCGGACATCACCTACTCCGAGATCGGCGGCCTGGCTCCGCAGATCGAGCTGATCCGCGACGCCATCGAGCTGCCGTACCTGCACGCCGACCTGTTCAAGGAGCACCGGCTGCGCCCGCCGAAGGGGGTCCTGCTCTACGGCCCGCCCGGCTGCGGCAAGACGCTGATCGCCAAGGCGGTCGCGAACTCGCTGGCCAAGCAGGTCGCGGCCCGTACGGCGCAGCTGGCCGCCCCGGACGGCGAGGCGGCGGGCGGCGGGCAGGCCGTGCCGGCCAAGGAGGGCAAGAGCTTCTTCCTGAACATCAAGGGCCCGGAGCTGCTCAACAAGTACGTCGGCGAGACCGAGCGGCACATCCGGCTGGTGTTCCAGCGGGCCAGGGAGAAGGCCAGCGAGGGCATGCCGGTGATCGTGTTCTTCGACGAGATGGACTCGATCTTCCGCACCCGCGGCTCCGGGGTGTCCAGCGACGTCGAGAACACGATCGTGCCGCAGCTGCTGTCCGAGATCGACGGCGTCGAGGGCCTGGAGAACGTGATCGTGATCGGCGCGTCGAACCGCGAGGACATGATCGACCCGGCGATCCTGCGGCCGGGCCGGCTCGACGTCAAGATCAAGATCGAGCGCCCGGACGCGGAGGCGGCCAGGGACATCTTCTCCAAGTACGTGGTGGGCGAGCTGCCGCTGCACCCCGACGACCTGGCCGAGCACGGAGGCTCCGCGGCGGCCACGGTCGAGGAGATGATCCAGCGGGTCGTCGAGCGCATGTACAGCGAGACCGAGGAGAACAGGTTCCTCGAGGTGACCTACGCGAACGGGGACAAAGAGGTCCTGTACTTCAAGGACTTCAACTCCGGGGCCATGATCGAGAACATCGTGTCCCGGTCCAAGAAGATGGCCATCAAGGAGTTCCTCGACACCGGGCAGAAGGGCATTCGCATCGCGCACCTGCTGGCCGCGTGCGTCGACGAGTTCAGCGAGAACGAGGACCTGCCCAACACCACCAACCCCGACGACTGGGCGCGGATCTCCGGCAAGAAGGGGGAGCGGATCGTCTACATCAGGACCCTGGTGTCCGGCAAGCACGGTACCGAGGCGGGCCGGTCCATCGACACCGTGGCCAACACCGGTCAGTACCTCTGAGCCGGCCAAGGGGCGGGGCAAGTGGGCCCGGAATGTGCGGGCCCGGTCCCGCCTGGGCACGATGGCGGTATGTCGGCACTAGGCTCTCTGGTATGAGCCGGGCGGGAGATGCCGTATGAACGAAGCGGATGACACGGCATGAGCGTGCGGCGGGTCATGGGCACGGAGACCGAGTACGGCATCGCCGTACCCGGCCAGCCGGGCGCGAACGCGATGGTGACGTCCTCGCAGGTCGTCAACGCCTACCAGGCGGCGCGGTCGGCGCGGGCGCGGCGGGCGCGGTGGGACTTCGAGGAGGAGAACCCGCTGCGCGACGCCCGGGGATTCGACCTGGCCCGCGACGCGGCCGACTCGTCCCAGCTCACCGACGAGGACCTGGGCCTCGCCAACGTGATCCTCACCAACGGCGCCCGGCTGTACGTCGATCACGCCCACCCGGAGTACTCGGCGCCGGAATGCACCAACCCGCTGGACGCCGTCATCTGGGACAAGGCGGGCGAACGGGTCATGGCCGAGGCCGCCTCCCGCGCCGGGTCCATGCCGAGCGGGGCCGCCATCCAGCTGTACAAGAACAACACCGACAATAAGGGCGCCTCGTACGGCTGCCACGAGAACTACCTGATGAGCAGGGCCACCCCGTTCGCCGACATCGTCCGGCACCTCACCCCGTTCTTCGTGTCCCGCCAGGTGGTCTGCGGGGCGGGCCGGGTCGGCCGCGGCGCCGACGGCCGGGACGAGGGTTTCCAGATCAGCCAGCGGGCCGACTTCTTCGAGGTCGAGGTCGGCCTGGAGACCACGCTGAAGCGGCCGATCATCAACACCAGGGACGAGCCCCACGCCGACCCCGAGAAATACCGTCGCCTGCACGTGATCATCGGCGACGCCAACATGAGCGAGATCTCCACCTACCTCAAGCTCGGCACCACCGCCCTGGTCCTGGCCATGATCGAGGACCGGTTCCTCGGCTCCGACCTGGCTCTCGAGGCCCCGGTGGCCGAACTGCGCGCGATCTCGCACGACCCGAGCTGCCGGCATCTGGTCGCCCTGCGTGATGGGCGGCGGATGACCGCGGTCCAGCTTCAGCTGGAGTACCTGGACCTGGCCCGCAAGTACACCGAGGACCGGTTCGGCGCCGACGTCGACGACATGACCAGGGACGTGCTCGACCGCTGGGAGTCGGTGCTGACCAGGCTGGGCGAGGACCCGATGCTCCTGTCCCGGGAACTGGACTGGGTGGCCAAGCTCGAGGTGCTCGAGGGATACCGGACCAGGGACGGGCTGAGCTGGACCCACCCGCGGCTGCAGCTGGTCGACCTGCAGTACGCCGACATCCGCCAGGAACGCGGCCTCTACAACCGGCTCGCCGCCAGGGGCCGCATGCTCCGCCTGGCGGACGAGGAGGACGTGACCAGGGCGATCGACTATCCGCCGGACGACACCCGGGCCTACTTCCGGGGCCGTTGCCTGCGCCAGTACCCCGAGGCGGTGGCCGCGGCCTCCTGGGATTCGGTCATCTTCGACATTCCCGGCCGGGAATCGCTGCAGCGGGTGCCGACGCTGGAGCCGCTGCGCGGCACGCGGGCGCACGTGGGCGAGCTCCTCGACCGGTGCGAGACCGCGGCCGAGCTGGTCGCGGCGCTCACCGGCCAGGGCTGACGCTGCCGGGCCAGGAAGCCGGGCCCGGTCCCGGTTCGGCACAGATGCCGGATTAGAGGATTGGGCACACCACGCGCGGGCGAGGATAGCGTTGAGGCTGCGGGGCGGTTCCCGCGGATCACGGAGGTTGCGGCATGGCGACAAAGGACACCAGCGGCCAGCGTCAGGCTCCCCGGCGCAGCGAGGAGGAGCAGGACGACGCGCCGCAGGGAACCGAGGACGTCAAGGAGCGCCAGGACAAGCTCACCGACGACGTGGACGCGATCCTGGACGAGATCGACGAGGTGCTCGAGGAGAACGCCGAGGAGTTCGTGAGGTCGTACGTGCAGAAGGGCGGACAGTAGGAGGTCATTCCCCCCAGGGCGTAACCGGCCCGCGGTCCCGCTATGGCCCGCGCGGCAGTAGGGTCAGTGACGTAAGAGCGGGACGCGTACTAACGGAAGGATCCGCGTGGGCGCTGATTCCTACGGAGGCCCCTTCCCCGGGGCGTACCTGAGCGCGGGGACCTCGTCGTTCTCGGAGTTTCTCGCGGCCGCGGCCCCCAGGCTGCTGCCGCAGGCGCCGGAAGCGGGCTCGCTGGCGCGTGACCTGCCGCACGGGACCACGATCGTCGCCGCGGCCTGCGAGGGCGGCGTGGTCATGGCCGGCGACCGCCGGGCCACGGCCGGGAACATGATCATGCAGCGCGACATCGACAAGGTGTTCCGCAGCGACGAGTTCTCCGGCATCGGCATCGCCGGCGTGGCCGGCATCGGGATCGAGCTGGTCCGGCTGTTCCAGGTCGAGCTCGAGCACTACGAGAAGCTCGAGGGCCATGCCCTGTCCCTGGACGGGAAGGCGAACCGGCTGGCCAGCATGGTGCGCGGCAACATCGGCGGGGCGATGCAGGGCCTGGTCGTGGTGCCGCTGTTCTGCGGCTACGACGAGGACACCGGCGCCGGCCGGATCTTCAGCTACGACGTGGCCGGCGGCCGCTACGAGGAGCACAGGTTCCATGCGATCGGATCCGGCTCGGTCTTCGCCCGGGGCTCGCTGAAGAAGCTCTACCGCGACGGCATGCCGGCCTCGGACGCCGTGCTGGCCTGCATGCAGGCGCTCTACGATGCCGCCGACGACGACTCCGCCACCGGCGGGCCCGACGTGACCAGGCGCATCTACCCGGTGGTCGCGACGATCACCGCCGACGGCTTCGAGCGGCTGACCGACGGGGCGGCCGCGCAGTACGCCCAGGCGGTCATCGAGGGCCGGATGGCCGACCCCGACGGCCCGCCGGCGCGGCTGCACGCGGCGGACAGCGGGAACGGAGTGCGGACCGCGCTGCCCCCGCGTTGACACCAGTCCAGTCTCCAGCCCCACCAGCACAGTGAGGAAAACCCAGCGGTGACGATGCCGTTCTATGTCTCGCCCGAGCAGGCGATGAAGGACAAGGCGGACTACGCGCGCAAGGCCATCACGCGCATCCGCAGCGGCGTCGTGATCACCTGCGACGCCGGCATCCTGTTCATCGCGCCGAACCCGTCCCGCGCGCTGCGGAAGTTCAGCGAGATCTACGACAGGATCGCGTTCGCCGCGGTGGGCCGGTACAACGAGTTCGAGAACCTGCGCAAGGCGGGGGTGCGCTACGCGGACATGACCGGCTTCGCCTACGACCGCCAGGACGTCACCGCGCGCGGGCTGGCCAACTGGTACGCCCAGCTGCTCGGCACGATCTTCACCGACAGCCCGAAGCCGTACGAGGTCGAGATCGTGGTGGCCGAGGTGGGAAAGACGGCGGAGGACGACCAGATCTACCGGATCACATTCGACGGCTCGGTGACCGACGAGCACGGCTTCGTGGTCATCGGCGGCCAGGCCGACCAGGTGGCCGCCTCGCTCAAGGAGCGGTACGCCGACGGGATGACGCTGTCCGGCGCGTTCGCGGTGGCGATCGCGGCGCTGGCCGGCAACGGGGACCGGGCCGAGGTCACCGCGGCCCAGCTCGAGGTGGCCCTGCTGGACCGGGAGCGGCCGCACCGGACGTTCCGCCGGCTGACCGGTGCCCGGCTGGAGACGCTGCTCGGCGAGGCCATCGCGGACGGGAAGAAGCCCGAGGCGATCGCCGAGGGCGGCGCCGGGGAAGACCAGGAGGAGGCTGCCGGGCCGCCGGCCGACCCGAACGCGGCAGACGCCGCGAACGCCGCGAACGGCTCAGAGGGCGCGGGCACGGCGCAATAGACCGGGGCCGGCCGATGTAGTGTCGAAGACGTGGGCACGGCCGGGAGACCGGCCGACCGGCCTGGGGAGGAACAGTGACGGCTGACCTGGCGACCATCACCGGCATGGCGGTGCCGACGGCGCTGATGATCGGCGGCGAGTGGACCGGCGGCCGGGCCGGCGTGGTGCCGGTGATCGACCCGGCCACCGAGGACGCCGTGGCCGAGGTGGCCAGCGCGAGCATCGAGGACGGCCTGGACGCGGTCACCGCCGCTTACGAGGCGCTGCCGCGCTGGGCCGCGACCCCGCCCCGTGAACGGGGCGAGTGCCTGCGCCGGGCCTGGGAGCTGATGATCGGCCGGTCCGACGCGCTGGCCCGGCTGATGGTCCTGGAGAACGGCAAGGCGCTCAGGGATGCCAGGGCCGAGATCACCTACGCCGCCGAGTTCTTCCGCTGGTACGCCGAGGAGGCGGTCAGGAACGAGGGCTCGCTGGTCACCGCGCCGTCCGGGGCCAACCGGATCATGGTGCAGCACCAGCCGGTCGGGGTCAGCGTCCTGGTCACCCCGTGGAACTTCCCGGCGGCCATGGCCACCCGCAAGATCGGGCCCGCCCTGGCGGCGGGCTGCACCCTGGTCCTCAAGCCCGCCAAGGAGACGCCGCTGTCGGCGTTCGCGGTGGCCGAGATCCTGCGCGAGGCCGGCGTCCCCGGCGGGGTGGTGAACGTGCTCACCACGGCCAAGGCGGGCCCTCTTGTCGCCGCCATGCTCGCGGACCCTCGGGTGCGCAAACTGTCGTTCACCGGGTCCACCGAGGTCGGCCGGTCGCTGCTGGCGACCGCCGCGCAGACCGTCACGAACTGCTCGATGGAGCTGGGCGGCAATGCCCCGTTCCTGGTCTTCGAGGACGCGGACCTGGATGCGGCGCTCGACGGGGCGTTCCTGGCCAAGATGCGCAATGGCGGCGAGGCGTGCACCGCGGCGAACCGGTTCTACGTACACGAGGCGGTGGCGGATGAGTTCAGCCGCCGGTTCGCCGAGCGGCTGGCCGGGCTCAACGTCGGCCCGGGGCTCGACGAGGGGACCGACCTCGGCCCGCTGGTCAACGAGGACACCCGGTCCAAGGTGGCCAGCCTGGTCGACGACGCCACCAAGACCGGCGGCCGGGTGCTCACCGGCGGGCACGTGCCGGACCGGCGGGGGTACTTCTACCAGCCCACGGTGCTGGACGAGGTGCCGGCCGACGCCGGCATCCTGTCGGAGGAGATCTTCGGCCCGGTCGCGCCGATCGTCCGGTTCACCGACCAGGACGAGGCGATCGCGCTGGCCAACGGGACCGAGTACGGCCTGGTGTCGTACCTGTATACCCGCGATCTGCGCCGCGCCCTACGGGTCGCGGAGGCGCTGGAGGCGGGCATGGTCGGCGTCAACCGTGGCGTCGTGTCCGACCCGGCGGCGCCGTTCGGCGGGGTGAAGCAGTCGGGCCTGGGCCGTGAGGGCGCGCACGACGGCCTGCTGGAGTTCACCGAGACCAAGTACATCGCGGTGGACTGGTAAGCGAGGCGCCATGGACAGGCGAATCTTCGGGCTGGAGAACGAGTACGGCGTCACGTGCACGTTCCGGGGACAGCGCCGCCTGTCCCCGGACGAGGTGGCCAGGTACCTGTTCCGCCGGGTGGTCTCCTGGGGCCGCAGCAGCAACGTGTTCCTGCGCAACGGCGCCCGGCTCTACCTGGACGTGGGCAGCCACCCCGAGTACGCCACCCCGGAGTGCGACAACCTGATCGACCTGGTGGTGCACGACAAGGCGGGCGAGCGGATCCTGGAGGGCCTGCTCGTCGACGCGGACCGGCGGCTGCGCGAAGAGGGCATCGCCGGCGATATCTACCTGTTCAAGAACAACACCGACTCGGCGGGCAACTCCTACGGCTGTCACGAGAACTACCTGGTCGGCAGGCATGGCGAGTTCAGCAGGCTGGCCGACATCCTGATCCCGTTCCTGGTCACCCGGCAGATCATCTGCGGGGCCGGCAAGGTCCTGCAGACCCCGCGCGGCGCGGTGTACTGCGTCAGCCAGCGCGCCGAGCACATCTGGGAGGGCGTCTCGTCGGCCACCACCCGGTCCCGGCCGATCATCAACACCAGGGACGAGCCGCACGCGGACGCCGAGCGGTTCCGGCGGCTGCACGTGATCGTGGGCGACTCGAACATGAGCGAGACCACCATGCTGCTCAAGGTCGGCGCGACCGACCTGGTGCTGCGGATGGTCGAGGCCGGCACGGTGATGCGCGACCTGACGCTGGAGAACCCGATCCGGGCCATCCGCGACGTCAGCCACGACATGACCGGCCGCCGCAAGGTGCGGCTGGCCAACGGGCGCGAGGTGAGCGCGCTCGACATCCAGCAGGAGTACCTGTCCAAGGCCAGGGATTTCTCCGACCGCAAGGGCCCGGACCCGATCACCGAGCGGGTGCTCGACCTGTGGGAGCTGACCCTGCGCGCGGTGCAGAGCGGCGACCTCGGCCTGGTGGCCAGGGAGATCGACTGGGTGACCAAGTACCAGCTGATCGAGCGGTACCGGGTCAAGCACGACCTGCCGCTGTCCTCGCCCCGGGTGGCCCAGCTCGACCTGGCCTACCACGACGTGCACCGCGGCCGCGGCCTGTACTACCTGCTGCAGCGCCGCGGCGCCGTGGAGCGCGCCTGCCGCGACCTGGACATATTCCAGGCCAAGTCGGTGCCGCCGCAGACCACCCGGGCCCGGCTGCGCGGTGAGTTCATCCGGCGCGCGCAGGAGCGGCGGCGCGACTTCACCGTCGACTGGGTGCACCTGAAGCTCAACGACCAGGCCCAGCGCACCGTGCTGTGCAAGGACCCGTTCCGCTCCGTGGATGACCGCGTGGAGAAGCTCATCGCCGGCATGTAACACGAAAAGTAAGCAGCCGACTACTTTCCGTCGCTAAGATCGGAGCGGGTCGCTCATCCGACAAGCGGGGGTAGTTCGGTGCCG
>JASIJN010000575.1 GCA_030050125.1 Streptosporangiaceae bacterium
TGGAGTCGGAGGCGCAGATCCCGTTCGGGTCGCTGCTCGAGCTCATCCGCCCCGCCCTGATCATGCTGGAGAAGATCCCGGAGCCCCAGGCGGCCGCGCTGGGAGGCGCGCTCGCGCTGCGGCCCGGGACGGCTCATGACCGGTTCGCGGTGGGCGCCGCGACGCTCGGCATCCTGGCGGCTTACGCCGAGCAGGCTCCGGTGGCGGTGCTGGTCGACGACGCTCAGTGGCTCGATTTGTCGAGCGCCCAGGCACTGCTGTTCGCCTTCCGCCGCCTGGTGGCCGACCCGATCGCCGTCTTTATCGCCTGCCGCGAGGATGAGCCGTCATTGCTCGATGGCGCCGGCCTGCCGACCATGCCGATCGGCGGCCTCACCAGCGGTGAGGCGGCCATGCTCGTGCCGGGGCTGGCGCCGGAGGCGGCCAGGCGGCTGCATCAGGCGGCCGTCGGCAACCCGCTCGCGCTGCTCGAACTCGCGGCGGATGCACACGAGCTGGCGCTCGCTCCCGAAGGCGCCCCGGTCCTGGTCTCCGCCAGGATCTCGGGCGCGTTCCTGCAGCGAGCCGGCTCGCTCGACCAGGCCACCCGGCAGGCCCTGATCCTGTCCTCGGCCAGCGACACTGGTGACCTGCCGACGCTCGAGCGGGCCGCGGCCCGGCTCGGGATCGACCTCTCGGCGCTGGCCGCCGCCGAGAGCGCGGGACTGGTCACACTGCACGCGGGCGTGGTGGAATTCCGCCATCCGCTGGCCCGGTCGGCGATCTACGCCAATGCACCCGCCAGCCAGCGCCGCGAAGCCCACCGGGCGCTCGCGGCATCCCTGCCCGACCGGGACATCGACCGCCGGGCCTGGCATCTCGCCGCCGCCGCGGCCGGTACCGACGAAGGCGCCTCGGCGGCGCTGGAACAGGCAGGCGCCCGCGGGCGGGACCGCAGCGCATACGCGACCGCGACCGCGGCGTTCGAGCGCGCCGGGCGGCTCACCACCAGCGGCGACCGGCGTGCCCGGCTGCTGTGCGAGGCGGCCGAGACCGGCTGGCTCGCCGGCTTCACCGGCCGCGCGGTCGCGCTGCTCAACGAGGCCCGGGCAGCCGCCAGCGACCCGGTGACGCTGGTGGAGATTGATGAGCTGAGCGGCCACATCGCGACACGATGCGGTCCGGTGATGCGCGGCCATGAGATCTTGATGGCGGCAGCCGGGAGGGCGGATCCCGAGCGGGCCGTCGCGATGCTCGCCGAGGCCGCCTTCGCCTGCCTCTACGCGGGCAACACGGCGGAAATGCTGGCGGCCGCCGAGCGGGCGCAGGCGGCGCTGCCCGCCCACCCTTCGCCACGTGCCCGGTTCCTGGCCGGGATGACAGCCGGGATGGCCTGGATCCTGGGCGGTAACGCGGCGGTCGGTGCGCAAGCGGTTCACGAAGCGGTCACGCTCGCCGAAAGCTCAGCCGACCTGCGCGAAGATCCCCAGCTGATCCCGTGGCTGACCCTCGGGCCGCTCTTCCTGCGGCAGGCTGACGCCGGGCGTCTGCTGCTCGAACACGCCCTGCGAGCCGCCCGGGCACGCGCCGCGGTCGGTGCCCTTCCGTTCGTGCTCAACCTGATCGCCCGCGACCAGGCCGCCACCGACCGCTGGGCGGCCGCCGCGGCCACCTATCAAGAAGCGATCGACCTGGCACGCGAAAGCGGGCAGCAGTCTGAGCTGGCGTTTGGCCTGGCCGGCCTGGCCTGGCTGCAGGCGCGCCGCGGCCGGGAACAGGAATGCCGGGCCTGCGCCATCGAAGCGCTCAGCCTCTGCGATGAACTCGGCACGGGGCTCTACCAGATCTGGGCGACGGCGGCGCTCGGCGAACTCGAACTTGGACTCGGCGACGCGGCCCGCGCGGCCGAGCACCTCGAGCACCAGCAGCAGTTGCTCCGCGATCTGGGGATCACCGACGCCGATCTGTCACCGGCAGCGGAACTCGCCGACGCCTACACCCGGCTCGGCATGAACGACGAGGCGCGCCGCGCCGCCGCCGAGTACCTGGCCGCGGCGAGCGCTAAAGGGCAGCCGTGGCCGCTCGCCCGCGCGCTGCGCTGCCAGGGACTGCTCGCCACGGACACCGGCTTTTCTGCCTACTTCGAGCAGGCGATGCGCCTGCACGAGCAGACACCCGACGCGTTCGAAGCGGCCCGCACACGGCTGGCATATGGAGAGCGGTTGCGGCGGGCCCGGAACCGGGTTCTCGCCCGCGAGCAACTCCGCGCCGCCGCGGACACCTTCGAGCGCCTCGACGCCCGCCCCTGGGCCGATCGCGCCCGGGTCGAGCTCGCGGCGACGGGTGAGACACGCCGACGGCGGGACCCAAGCACAATCGACGAACTGACCCCGCAAGAGCTGCAGATCGCGCTCCTGCTCACCGCGGGAAGAACGACACGAGAAACCGCAGCCGCCCTGTTCCTCAGCGCGAAGACCGTCGAATACCACCTCCGCCACGTCTACCAGAAACTCGGGATCCACTCCCGCGACGAGCTCGCGCAAGCACTCGCCACGCAAACGCTGCAAGACAGCGAGGCCAGCCCGCGCGGGGCCGAGACCTAACCGGCGCAGTGCCCGCTGGTGCCCAGGTCAGAGGCAGTTCGGCCCTTGCCCGTGGGTGACCGCCGGCAACTGGGCACCAGGTCAGCGCGGAGCCGGGGCGTAGATCAGCTTCTTGTTCACGAACTCGTCGATGCCGTACGAGCCGAGCTCCCGGCCGACGCCGGAGCGCTTGGTGCCGCCGAACGGCAGGTCGGCCATCGAGCCCTGAGGGCTGTTGATCCACACCATCCCGGTCTCGAGCAGCCCGGCGACTTCCTCGGCCCGGGCGGGGTCGGCGCTGCAGACGACGCCGCCCAGCCCGAACGGCGAGGAATTCGCCAGCTCCACCGCTTCGGAGGCGTCCGCGACCCGGTAGATGACCGCCGCGGGACCGAACAGTTCCTCGTGGTAAGCCCGCATGCGCGGGGTCACGTCGGTCAGGACGGTGGGCTCCACGAACGCCCCCTGCCGGTCCACCCGTCTGCCGCCAGTCCGCAACGTGGCGCCCTTGTCGACGGCGTCGGTGATCTGGCCCATGAGACGATCGGCGGCCGCCTCCGAGGACATCGGGCCCAGGTCCGAGGCCGGATCCGTGGGATCGCCCGGGTGCAGGCCGGCCATCACGGCGGTGAACTGGTCGACGAACTGGTCGTACAGATCACCGACGACGATGATGCGCTTGGCGGCGTTGCAGGCCTGGCCGGCATTGCCCATCCGGCCCGCCACCGCCGCCTTGACGGTTCTTGTGAGGTCGTCGCTGTCGAGCACTATGAACGGGTCCGATCCGCCGAGCTCGAGGACGACCTTCTTCAGATGACGCCCCGCTACCTCGGCGACTGCGGCGCCGGCCCGCTCGCTGCCTGTCACCGACACGCCGGCCACACGCGGGTCGGCGATCATGTCCGCGACCTGGCTATTGGTAGCGAATATGTTGATGTAGGCGTCTTCCGGCAGGCCAGCGTCGCGGAAGGCCTGCTCCATCGCCAGGGACGACTCCGGGCACTGCGGCGCGTGCTTCAGGATGATCGTGTTGCCGGCCATCAGGTTGGGGGCGGCGAAACGGGCCACTTGGTAGTAGGGGTAGTTCCACGGCATGATGCCAAGCAGCGGACCGATGGGCTCCTTGCGGACCAGCGCCCTGCCTCCGGCCCGCGGGCTGAGCGGGGTGTCCTCGAGGAGCGCCGGTCCCTGGTTGCCGTAGTACCGGTAGATGCTCACCACTAGCTGGATCTCGCCCTTGGCCTCCCGGGTAGGCTTGCCCATCTCCCGGGTGATCAGTGCGGCCAGGTCGTCGATGCGCTCCTTGTACAGCTCAGCCACCCGCAGCAGGACCCTGGCCCGCTCGTCCTTCGCGGTCGCCCGCCACGACTGGTACGCGCGGGCGGAGCGTGCCAGCACCTGCTCGACTTCCGCATCAGTCGTGGCGGCGAACTCACGCTCGGTCTGGTTCGTAGCCGGATTGACGACCTTGAATTCGCTCACTGCCCACGTCCCTTCGGACTTGCTCACCTAGACAGCCCTCCGGCTTCGCCGCCGCGACCGCTTCTCGTTACCCGGCCAGCTCAGCCGTGCTTCTTGTCGCGTTACTCACGATAATCGCAGCTGGCTTTGTCCAAAGGAGCCAGCGGGCTACCGTTGGAAGACGATCAGCAAATAGTGAGCGCTGTCACTTAAAGGAGGGGGCCGTTATGGATGCGGTAGTGGCCGCGTTCGGGACGGCGCTGGTCGCGGCGGTCGCTACAGATGCGTGGGGGCAAGTCCGCGAGGCACTCACCGCCCTGTGGCACCGGACGCGGGCGCAACATGACGCCGGCACGATCGGGACTGAACTGGACGAGCTACGCGAGAAGGCCATGCAGGCCCGCCGCGAGGGTGACGCCGCCGTCACGACGGCCCTCGAAGGCACCTGGCAGCTCAAGGTGCTCGACCTGCTGCGCGCCGATCCTGCGCTGGCGAGTGAGCTGCGACGAATCCTGGATGAGATCCTCAGGCCCGCGCTCGCCCCGGCCGAGCAGGCCCGGATCGGGACCATCGTTATGACCGGCAGCTCCCACGACTCCAGCGCCTTCACCCAGATCGGAAGCCAGACCATCTACGGCCAGCCGTGACCGCCACCCCGCCGGAAGCGCCATCCGAGGAGCCGCCGGGCGGCACGCGGATCAGTATGCATGGCGAGTCTCATGACTCCAGCACCCTCATCCAGATCGGCACCCAGATCATCCACCATCACCCGCTGCCGCCGTCGGGACTGGAGATCAGGTATTCGCTGCCGCCCGACCCGGCGGTTTTCACTGGCCGGGATGACGAACTGCGGCGCATCACCGCCACGGTGGCCGACACGGCCGGCCCGGGCGGGGTGGTGGCGATCCACGCGATCGGCGGGATGCCCGGGGTCGGCAAGACCGCCCTGGCCGTGCACGTCGCCCACCTGCTACGGGACAGATTCAGCGATCGGCAGCTGTTCATCGACCTGCACGCCCACACCCCCGGTCAGGAGCCGGTGACACCGCAGGACGCACTCGCCGGCCTGCTGGCCGCCACCGGCGTTGACCCCCGTTACCTTCCCGCAGACCTTGACGGGCGTATCAGCTTGTGGCGAGACAGGATGGCCGGGCAGCGGGCGCTGCTCGTCTTGGACAACGCCGCCGCCAGCGCTCAGGTCTCGCCTCTGCTCCCCGGCGAAGGGGGCTGCCTGGTGCTGGTCACCAGCCGCCGGCACCTGGCGGATCTGCCCGGCACGGTCTTCCCGGTCCGGCTGGACATCCTGTCGCCGGGCCAGGCGCGGGAGATGTTCCTGGCGCTGGCCCCCCGCGCCGCCGCCGAGCCGGAAGCGGTGCAGGATCTGGTCCAGTTGGCCGGGTACCTGCCGCTGGCGATCTCGCTGCTGGCCCGCGTCTACGCCAGGCACCCGTCCTGGACCATGGCCGACCTGACCCGCGACACTGAGGCGAGCCTGCTCACGCTCGCCGCGGAAAAGGACAGCGTGGCCGCCGCGTTCGATGTGTCCTATCGGCATCTGCCCGGCGACCAGAAGCAGTTCTTACGCCGCCTCGGCCTGCACCCCGGCACCACGACCGACGCCTTCGCCGCCGCCGCTCTCACCGGAACCTTCCTCCGGCAGGCGATCGAGTGCCTGGACGCCCTGCACAGCGAGGGCCTGCTCACCGAGACCGGTTACCGCCGGTACGGAATGCACGACCTCATCCGTCGCTACGCCCGCAACCTCGCTGCCACCGACCCCGCTGACGATCGCGAACGGGCGCTGGAGCACCTGCTGAACTACTACCAGTACACCGCGGCCGCCGCCGAGACGTTCCTGGCCCGCCAGTCCCGGACCGCACCCGAAGCCGTCGCTCCTGCGCCAGCCGCAATCCCCGACCTGCGTGGCTACACCCAAGCACTGGCATGGGCACGGGCCGAACGCGCCAGCCTGCTGGCCTGCCTCGACCATGTCACCCGCACCGAGCAGAATCACCGGGTCCTGGCACTCACCGCCGCCATGGCCGCTCTCCTGCAACTCGACGGCCCGTGGGCAGATGCCATTACCCGCCACACGACCGCCATACGAGCCGCACAGTCCCTCGGCGACCATGCCGGCGAAGCCATCGCCCTCACCGACCTGGGAACCGTGCGGCTTCAGACCGCAGACTACCCCGGCGCGGCCCAGGCACTGGACGAAGCACTAGGCATCTACCGCGACATCGGCAACCGCCAGGGCCAGGCCGGCGCCCTCACCTACCTGGGGACCGTACGGCAGCTGACCGGGGACTACCCCGGCGCCGCCCAGGCACTGGACGAAGCGCTGGGCATCTACCGCGACCTCGGCGACCGGCAGGGCCAGGCCGGCGCCCTGGGCTACCTAGGGGCCATGCGGCGGCAGACCGGGGATTACCCCGGCGCCGCCAAGGCACTCGACGAAGCGCTGGGCATCTACCGCGACATCGGCCGCCGGCAGGGCCAGGCCGACGCGCTCACCCATCTAGGAGCGGTGCGGCTTCAGACCGGAGACTACCCCGGCGCGGCCCAGGCACTGGGCCTAGCACTAGGCATCTACCGCGACCTCGGCGACCAGAAAGGCCAGGCCGGCGCCCTCGCCTACCTGGGGA
>JASIJN010000576.1 GCA_030050125.1 Streptosporangiaceae bacterium
CGCGGTCAGCGCGGCCGCGATCGCCCGGCGCACCGCCGCGGGGTCCACCGGCTCCGCGGTGAACTCACGGACGGTCCGGCGCTCGTACAGCACGTCGGCGGCGCCCAGCCGGAACATGTCGTCGGCGGTCGGCCGGACCAGCGCGGCGGCTCCGGGGCCGTCGGCCTCGGTGACCAGCTCAGCCAGGCCGCGCACGATGGCCACGGGCACCTGCGCGGTCTTCTCCTTGACCAGCTCGGCCGCGGCCGCGATCTCGTCCGCGACGGCCGCGATCGTCACCTCGAGCGGATTGCCGAAGGTGTCGGCCTGGCCGCGGTAGTCGCGCAGCGGCGCCACCCCGGCCGCGCCGATCGCCGTGTCGGTCAGCCCGACGCGCCAAGGCCGCCCCATGGTGTCGGTCACGATGATCCCGACGCTGACGCCGAGCCGCTCGCCCAGCGACTTGCGTAGCCGGCGGGCCGAGCCGTCCGGGTCCTCCGGCAGCAGCACGACGGTGCCAGGTGCCGTGTTGGAGCTGTCGACCCCGGCCGCCGCCAGCACCAGGCCGTGCCTGGTCTCGACGATCCTGGTCCGGCCGCGCCGGGCCACCACCCGGACCGCCTCGGCGTCGATCGCACGCTCCCGGTCGGAGCGGATTACCCGCCCCTCCGCCTTGCTGATGATCTTCGAGGTGACGACCAGGATGTCGCCGCCGCGCAGCCCGGGGGCGGCCTGGCAGATCAGCTGCCCGAGGTCGGCGCCAGGCTCGATCTCGGGCAGTCCTGCCACACCGGTGACGGTGATCTCGTTCATGGGAGCAACTCCACGGCAAGGGATAGCGCGGCGCGCGCGATCTCGGCGGACGCGGCCAGGTCGGTCATGTAGAGCGGCAGGGCGCGGACCGCGATCCCGCGCAGCCTCGGGTCGTCGGCCGCCGCCTTGTCCCGGTCGTCGACCAGCCAGCCGTCGAGCAGCCCGGCGCCGTAGTGCGCCGCGACCGCGGCCGCGGTGGTTTCGACGCCGATCGCGGCCAGGCACGCGTCGGCCATCCCGCGGACCGGTGCCCCGCCGATGATCGGCGACACGCCGACGACGGTCTTGGCCGCCACCGCGTCGGCGATTCCCGGGACCGAGAGGATCGCCCCGACGCTGACCACCGGGTTGGACGGCGGCAGCAGCACGCAGTCGGCGGCCGCGATCGCCTCGAGCACCCCCGGAGCCGGCGCCGCCTCGGCGGCCCCGGTGAAGCTGATCGCGGCGGCCGCGGCGGCCGCGTGCAGCCGCACCCACCACTCCTCGAAGTGCACGGTCCTGCCGCCCGCCTCCTTTTCCCCGTTCCCGGCCAGCGTCACGTGGGTCTCGACCCGGTCGTCGGACATCGGCAGCAGGGTGACCCCCGGCTGCCAGCGCTCGCACAGCGTGGCGGTGGCGGCGGAAAGCGGGAGGCCCGAGCGCAGCATGCTGGTCCGCGCGATGTGCGTCGCGAAGTCACGGTCACCGAGGCCGAACCAGTCCGGCCCGGCGCCGTACGCGACCAGCTCGCGCAGGACGACGTGGGTCTCGTCGGCCCGGCCCCATCCCTGCTCCTCGCTGATCCCGCCGCCCAGCGTGTACATGACCGTGTCGAGGTCGGGGCTGATGTGCAGGCCGAACAGGGTGATGTCGTCCCCGGTGTTGCCGATGACCGTGATCTCGGCCTCGGGCGCGGCGGCCTTCAGGCCGCGCAGGAAGCGGGCGCCGCCCACGCCGCCGGCCAGAACGGTAATGCGCATGCCGGAAGTCTCGCAACTGGCCGGGACGGGCGCACGGCTCACCCCCCGCCAGGCGCGGGCTGCGCGCCCCGGCGCCGTCAGCGACGGCCGCGAGAGCAGGGAAAATCCCGCCGGACTTTCCCGTCATCACGGTCAAGGAGGCGGCCATTATCACGTATTCCCCTTGACGCAGCGCAAGACACGCGGGTGTAATTTCAACTGTGTAATTCTCGTGGTCAGGGGCTGGCACGAGCCGACGGGGCTTACCGGAGGGGGCAGGAGGTGCGCTGTGGCTGACGTCATCGTCTCGCTGGTGCACGACGGGTTCGGCATCGACGCGGACGATGCCGGAGAGTTCGGCTGGCAGGATCGCGCGCTGTGCGCGCAGACCGATCCTGAGGCGTTCTTCCCGGAGAAGGGGGGCTCGACCCGGGAGGCGAAGAAGGTCTGCCGCAGCTGCGAGGTCCGGGCCGAGTGCCTGGAGTACGCGCTCGAGCACGATGAGCGTTTCGGCATCTGGGGCGGGCTGTCGGAGCGCGAGCGCCGCAGGCTCAAGCGCCAGGCCATGTAGCCGGGGCCGGGGCCGAAGGGCGGCATCTGGCCGTCCTGGCCGTGCCCGTTCGCGTATTGTTCACGGGTACCAGTGCCCTGCATGACCGGATCACAGCCCTCAGGCCGGCCTGCAGGTGGTCGGCCCTTTTCCGGAGAGCAAGCGGACCCCACTTGTCGCCGAACGAGACCTACGCGCAGCACGTTGTCACGGCGGTGATCGTCGCTCATGACGGTGCCGCCTGGCTGCCGCACGTTATCCAGGCTCTGCTGGACCAGACCAGGCCGGTGCAGCGCGTCGTGGCCGTCGACACCGGCAGCAGGGACCGCAGCGGAGCGGTGCTGGCCGGGCTGCTCGGCCAGGGCGTCGTGTTCGGCATGGACCGCGGCACGGGGTACGGCGCCGCGGTCGCGCGCGCCTTGCAGCACCGCGCGGCGAACGTCACCGTCCCCGGCCAGCCGGGCGCCCCGCGCGGCGAGCGGCTCGAGTGGGTGTGGCTGCTGCATGACGACTGCGAGCCCGCGCCCGACGCCCTGGAGCAGTTGCTGCGCGGGGCCGCCGAGACCCGGTCCGCCGCGGTGCTCGGGCCCAAGGTCAGGGACTGGGCCGACCGGCAGGTGATCCTCGAGGCCGGGGTCACCATCGACACGGCGGGCCGCCGGATTACCGGCGTCGAGCCCCGCGAGGTCGACCAGGGCCAGCACGACGGCGACCGCGACACGCTGGCCGTCGACAGCGCGGGGATGCTGGTCCGGCGCGACGTCTGGGACCTGGTCGGCGGCTTTGACCCGGGCATGGCGCTGTTCCGGGAGGACGTCGACTTCTGCTGGCGGGTCCACGCCGCGGGATACCGGGTCCGGGTGATCACCGACGCCGTCGTCTATCACGCGGAGGCGTCCGCCCGGCGGCGGCGGCCGGTCTCGGTCTCCCGCCGTCCCCGCCAGCTTGACCGGCGTAACGCGATGCTGACCCTGATCGGCAACCTCCCGGCGCTGCCGATGCTGCGGGCGGTCGCGGGCAACGTGAGCGTCTCCATGGCCCGGGCCTTGTTCTTCCTGCTGGCCAAGCGCCTGGCCGCGGGGCTGGATGAGCTCGCCGCGCTTGGCTCGGTGCTCGGCCACCCGCTGCGGCTGCTGACGCTGCGCCGCCGCCGGGCGCGGGGCCGGCGGGCGGCCTACG
>JASIJN010000577.1 GCA_030050125.1 Streptosporangiaceae bacterium
CGGATTCACGTGGCCGGGCGGGACCTGGCCAGGCTGACCAACTGGAAGGTGCCGCACCTGCGCCGCAGGATCGGCTGCGTCTTCCAGGACTTCCGGCTCCTTCCCAGCAAGAACGTGTACCAGAACATCGCGTTCGCGCTGGAGGTCATCGGAAAGCCGCGGCGCTTCATCCGCAAGGTCGTGCCGGAGGTGATCGACCTGGTCGGCCTGGAAGGCAAGCGCGACCGCATGCCCGACGAACTATCCGGTGGCGAGCAGCAGCGGGTGGCGATGGCGCGGGCGTTCGTGAACCGGCCCATGATCCTGCTCGCCGACGAGCCGACCGGGAACATCGACCCCGCGACATCGATCGGAATCATGAAAGTTCTCGACCGCATCAACCGCACCGGCACCACGGTCGTCATGGCCACGCACGATGCTGCGATCGTGGACTCCATGCGCAAGCGCGTCATCGAGCTTGAATACGGCAAGGTGGTGCGGGATCAGTCGCGCGGGGTCTACGGCCAGGCCTACTGACCAGCTGCCGGCGGACTACCCGAGGGGCCAGCGACAATGCGCGCGCAGTTTGTCTTTCACGAGGTGTGGATCGGCCTCAAGCGGAACCTGACGATGACCATCGCCCTGGTGGTGGTGGTCGCGATCAGCCTGTCCCTGCTCGGCACCGGGCTGCTGTTCGTCAAGCAGGTCGACAACACCAGGACGTTCTGGCAGGGCCGGGTCCAGCTCTCGGTCTACCTGTGCACCAAGGTCAGCTCGAGCCCGCAGTGCACCAAGAACGGGCCGGCCACCCCGGCCGAGATATCGCAGATCCGGCAGGAACTGACCGCGATGCCGCAGGTGGCCAGCGTCAGCTTCCAGTCGCAGGCCTCCGCGTACGCTCAGTTCAAGACCGAGTTCCCTTCGCTGGTGAACTCGGTGAGCCCGGGGGAGATCCCGGACTCCTTCGAGGTGCGGCTCAAGAACACGGAGCTCGACACGCCGATCGTGGCCGAGACCGTGAACGGGGCCCCGGGGGTCGACCAGATCATCGACAACTCGGCGATCCTCAACAATTTCTACCGGCTGCTCGGCGGAGCCAGGAACGCGGTCGTGGTGATCGCGATCATCCTGATCATCGCCGCGATCCTGCTGGTCGCGAACACCATCCGGCTCTCGGCCTTCAACCGCCGGCGGGAGACCAGCATCATGCGGCTGGTCGGCGCGTCCAACTTCTACGTGCAGCTGCCGTTTCTCGTGGAGGGCGTGATCGCCGGGTTGTTCGGCTGGATCGTGGCGTCCTTCTTGCTCGTCGCCGTGAAATCGCTGTGGCTTGATACGCTGCAGCAGTATTTCCCGTTCAACGTGCAGTTGACTAGCACAGACCTGATCGAGGTCATCATCCTGGTGATGGTCCTCGGCGTGTTGCTCACGGGCGCCACGTCATTCCTCACGCTGCGCCGTTACCTGCGCGTGTGATGCCCAGGGCAGGAATGTGACATCCGAGCAGGGCAGGAAGGTTATCGCCAGGAACCGGCGAGCCCGGCACGAATACCACATCGAGGACGTGTTCGAGGCGGGCCTGGTCCTCACCGGGACCGAGGTGAAGTCGCTGCGCGCCGGGCGCGCTTCGCTGGCTGACGGGTTCGGCCAGATCAGCAACCACGAGGCCTGGCTGCATGGCGTGCACATCCCGGAGTACGCCCAGGGCACCTGGACCAACCATGAGCCGCGCCGGACCCGTAAGCTGCTGCTGCACCGCAAGGAAATCGACAAGCTGGCCGCGGCGACCGCGGAGCGCGGCTTGACTCTCGTGCCGCTTTCGCTGTACTTCAAAGACGGGAAGGCCAAGGTCGAACTGGCTCTGGCCCGCGGCAAGCGGACCTATGACAAGCGCCATGACCTAGCGCGCAGGGACGCTGCCAGAGAGGTTGATCGTGCCCTGCGGCGGCGAAGGTAGCGGAGTGCGGGCACATGGTCCGCACGCATAACCGGGGCGCGCACGCCGGCCAGCCCGCGCAGCGGGCTGGCCCGTCGGCCAGGGGGACCCGGGCCAGGGGCGCCCGGGCGGGCAACGGAGTCGGGGAAGCACGGGTGGGTGGGGTTCGCTCGCGCTCTGCGCGAGCCCGGGTGGTGGCCGCGGCCTGCGCGACCGCGGTGCTGCTGCTCGGCATCCTCCTCGGCTGGGCCACGCCGCAGCCGTCCGCCGAGGGCACCGTGCAGGACTTCCTGCTCGCCTGGGAGAGCGGGCAGTACTCGGCCGCGGCCGCCCTGACGACCGGCCCTCCCCCCGAGGTTGCCGGGGCCCTGCGCGGTGCCTACCAGCAGGTGGGTGCGGCTGCCCTCAGCCTGGGGATGGTCAGCGTGATCCAGCGCGGCGACACCGCCCAGGCCAGCTTCGATGCGGACGTCGACCTCGGCCGCGGCGGCGCGCCGTGGGACTACGACGGCTCGTTCGCGCTGCGCCGGGTGGGCTCCGGCTGGAAGGTGGTGTGGACGCCGGCTGTGATCGTTCCCGGCCTGCGGCCCGGGATGCGCCTGGCCGTGGTGGGCACCATGCCGGCCCGGGCCCAGTTGCTCGACGCGCAGGGAAGCCCGCTCGCGCCGGTATCCACGGTGTACACCGTCGGCGTGATTCCCGGCCGCCTGAAGCACCCGGCCCGGACCGCGAGCGGCCTGGCCGGCGCGACCGGGCTGGAGGCCAGCCAGATCCTGAGCTGGATCGACACCTCGCCGGCCGCGGACTTCCTCGAACTGGTCCGGTTCCCGCCCGCCGAGTACCGCCGGCTGAGCGGCCGCTTGTCCCGGGTGCCGGGCCTGAAGATCGAGCGGCAGCGGCTGCGCCTGTTCGGCAGCATCGCGCAGGCGGTCACCGGCACGGTCGGCAGCGAGGCGAACGCGCAACTCCAGGAGCAGGGCATCCCGTTCCGGCCCGGCACGACCGAGGGCCTGTCCGGGCTGCAGTACTCCTTCCAGCGCATGCTGGTCGGCTCGCCCACGACCGACGTGGTCCTGGAGAACGCGGCTGGCCAGGTGGTCTCGGTGCTGAAGAGCTGGTCCGGCCAGGCCGGGAAGGACGTGCGCACCACCATCAACGCCCGCCTCCAGCAGGCGGCCAACGACGCCCTGGCCTCGCTGCCCACATCCGCCGCGATTGTCGCGCTCGCGCCGTCCAGCGGTCAGATCCAGGCCGTGGCCGAGCACAACGTGCCCGGCCTCCCGTCGATCGAGCCCCTGACCGGCAAGTATCAGCCCGGCCAGGCGTTCACGATCGTCTCGGCGGCGGCGCTGCTCGGTACCGGTCTCAGCCTGAGCGCGCCGATTCCCTGCGGGCCGTCCAACCCGGTCGGCGGCGAGAACTTCGTCAACGACCCGCCCGAGCCCGCCCTGCAGCCCTCGTTCCGCGTCGATTTCGCGAACGCGTGCAGCACCGCCTTCGCGGGCCTGTCGCTGCAGCTGACCGGCAAGAAGCTGCGGCAGGCCGCGGCCGGGTTCGGCGTGGGCAAGCCGTGGCAGCTACCGGTCTCCTCGTTCGCCGGGGCCATGAGCCTGCCCACCGACCAGGCGGAGCTGGCCGAGGACACCATCGGCGAGGGCAGCGTCCAGGTCAGCCCGCTGGACATGGCGATCGCGGCCGCGGTGGTCCAGTCCGGGACCTGGCACCCGCCGTCGCTGGTGATCAGCCCGCCGGACCCCGGGCTGACCCCCACGGTCCCGTTCAACGTGCAGGTGGTCTCCGCGCTGCAGACGCTGATGCACGCCACCGTCACCTCGGGCGCCGGGCGGGCGGCCAACCTGCCGGGCCCGCCGGTCTACGGCCAGGTGGGCAGCGCCCCGTACGGGACGGGCGGCCTGCGGACCGCCTGGTTCGTCGGTTTCCAGGGAAACGTGGCCTTCGCCGTGGTCGAACTGACCAGGTCGGCCAGCACCTCGGCGGCGGCGGTGGCGGGCCAGTTCCTCAACGCCCTGCGCGGCTGATCTCACCGCAGCGGCCTGCCTGGCTGATCGTGACCGTATCGTTGCCCGCAATTTGGTAACTGGGAGCAACCATATCGCTGCGCCCTGGCGTCTTACCTAGTGACTGGGGTGCCGCTTGGGGGGTTGCGGCCCAGTCGTCGTGATGAGAACCGGGTCTCATCTCGGGGGAGGCCCGGCCGTGAAAGACCGGCCCCGACCCTGCCGGTCGACCCCCGTGGGCGCACTTTCGGCCACCGCCAGCGCCCACGGGGGCTTCTCATCACCGGATGCCCGATGGAGCCCGCGGATCGCGGACGCGCCGTCGGGCATCGTCATTTCCGCTCGTTACGAGGCGCCTGAACGCGCCGTCTCCCCACGTCGCTCGGTCGCAAGCTCCCTCGCTCCAGGCGCTGCGACGGGCGGGTAAACTACACGTACAACTCAAGAGGGGGTGACAGGTTTCGACTTCGGTAGTTGATCCAGGGGAAGCGGGCCGAGGGTTGCGGTTGTGACCTCGTAAATCCTGTGACCGCAAAACAATAAGTGCCAAGTCAACGCGCACTAGCCTCGCCCTCGCGGCCTGACCGCGAGTTAGGGGCTGTCAGCCCGGGAGCGCCTCCGGCCCGGTGTCTGGCATCAGCTAGGAGGATCCACCGTCTGGCCCGGTCGCGGGGCAAGGCGGGACACCAGACAGCGACTGAGCCCGTTCGGCGGCAGGCCTGCATGACCGCCGGGGCTGAGAAATAAGCGAGCAGGCTGCGCCCGGAGAAGCCCTGGTGACGTACTGAAGGACGCGGGTTCGATTCCCGCCACCTCCAAGAGTGCTCAAGGGAGACCGTGAGCATTGTTGGAGGTGCTACCCGTCCGTCCATACCGGCCCGGGATCTCCTGGGCGGGGGAGACACACGCATATGCCAAGCACGCGCGGCGAGCTCGCGGCGCGGTTGCGGGCGGCGCTCGGGCCCGCGGTGGCGGCGGATGACCGCGCGGGGCGGGCCGTTGTTGACGTCTCGGCGCGGCGGCGGGCGGAGTATTCCTCCGACGCCTCCAACTACCGGGTGGTGCCGCAGGCCGTGGTGTTCCCGCGGTCCGTCGACGACGTCCTGGCCGCCGCGGCCGTGTGCCGCGAACTGGCCACCCCTCTGACGGTCCGCGGCGGCGGCACGTCCATCGCCGGCAACGCCGTGGGCCCCGGCGTCGTGCTCGATCTGAGCCGCCACCTGAACCAGGTGACCGGCATCGACCCGGATACCCGGACCGCCGTGGTCCAGCCGGGCGTGGTCCTGGACCAGTTGCAGCGGCAGGCGAGACCGCACGGGCTCCGGTTCGGGCCGGATCCCTCGACCCACTCCCGGTGCACCATCGGCGGAATGATCGGCAACAACTCCTGCGGCGCGCACGCGATGGCCTACGGCACCGCGGCAGCCAACGTGGTGGCCCTGGACATGGTGGACGGCACCGGACGGCGGCTTCAGATCGGGCCGGACCGCCCGGCCTCCGTGCCCGGCCTGGACGCGTTCGTGGCCGAGCGGGTGCTGCCGATCGCGCCCGAGTTCGGCCGGTTCCGCCGCCAGGTCTCCGGTTACTCGCTCGAGCACCTGCTGGCGCCGGGCCACGGCAACCTGGCCCGGGCCCTGGCCGGCACCGAGGGCACCTGCGGCATCGTGCTGGGCGCGACCGTGGCGCTGGTGCCGGTGCCCGCGGCCACCGCCCTGTGCGTGCTCGGGTACCCGGACATGCCGGCCGCCGCCGACGACGCGCCCGCCCTGACCGGGCCCGCGGTGCTGGCGCTGGAGGGCATCGACGCGCGCCTGGTCGACGTCGTCCG
>JASIJN010000578.1 GCA_030050125.1 Streptosporangiaceae bacterium
CCCCTGTGACGGCCGTTCCCGGACCGGCAAGTTTGTTAGCGAGGCTAACGGCTGGGCTGGCCATCTGCGCCGGCCCGGCCACCAATCTGGGAGGGCTCGATGTCCATTCATCTCGGCGCCCGCTTCCTGCACGGGGCGCAGCCCGGATCGATCGAGCAGATGTCACCGCGAAATCAGCAGAAGGCCCGCGCGCTCGGCGTCACCTCAGCGACGGGCCTGGTCATCGGCAGCATCGTCGGGACGGGCGTGTTCACCATGCCGGCCGTGCTGGCCCTGGCGGGCACAAGCTCCCTGGCGACGCTGGCCGTCATCGCGATAGGCGCGATGCTGCTCGCGGTGCTGTTCGGCCAGCTCACGCGGCGGGTCCCCAACTCCGACGGCGGGCTGTACGCCTACGCGCGGCACGAGTTCGGCGACTTCGCCGGGTACCTGACCGGCTGGTGCTACTGGGTACAGGCCTGGGCGGGCAACGCGGCGATCGTTTCGGCATGGGTCCTGTACGTCGACGCGCTGTTCGGGATCAGCCGCCCCTCGGCGATGACCAACTGGGGCATCGCGCTGCTGGGACTGTGGGTGCCGGCGGCGGTCAACCTGGCCGGGGTCAGGAACATGGCCTGGTTCCAGAACGTCACGGTCGTGCTGAAGTTCCTGCCGCTGCTGTTCGTCGGCGTGGTGGGCTGGTTCTTCGTCTCCAAGGTCAACTTCGGCCCGTTCAACGCCTCGGGCGGGAGCCTGTACGGCGCGATCGGGATCGCCGCGGGCGTGGCGCTGTTCTCGTTCATCGGCGTCGAGGTGGCGGCCATCACCGCCAAGCGCGTGCGTAACCCGCGCCGCAACGTGGGCCGGGCCTCGGTGATCGGCACCGCGGCCTGCGCCATCCTTTACGTGCTGGTGACCGCCGCGGTGATGGGCCTGGTCCCGCACCACGTGCTGGCCGGCAACACCGCGCCGTTCGTGCCCGCCTTCGAGGCGATCTTCACCCACGGCGTCTGGGCCGGCAAGCTGGTCGCCGCGCTCGCGGTGGTCTCCGGGCTCGGCGCGCTGAACGGCTGGACCCTGGTCACCGCGGAGGTGTCCCGGGCGCCCGCCAACGACGGCCTGTTCCCGCGCCCGTTCGCCTGGACCGACGGCAAGGACAGCGCGTGGTTCGGCATCGTGCTCGCGGCGCTGCTGCCGTCGCTGCTGATGTTGTGGGCTTACACCACGAAGACCGGACTGACGGTCTTCACCTACCTGGTCGACCTGACCGTGGTCACCGTCGCGATCCCGTACTTCATGTCCGCGTGCGCGCAGCTGGCCTATCTCGCGTCCAGCCGCCGCCGGGTGCAGGGTTGGCTGCTCGCCCGCGACCTGCTGATCACGGTCGCCGCGGTGCTGTTCTCGATGTGGGTCACCTTCGCCTCCGGGTTCGCCGCGGTGTACCAGGCCATGGTCATCGTGCTCATCGGCATCGTCCTCTACGCCTTCCTCAAGGCGCGGCGGGAACGGGCCGGCCAGGTCGCGGCCCCGCAGGACGCTCCGGACGTGGAGGCCGGGCGATGACCTTCAGCGTGCAGTCGGAGGTGGGCAGGCTCCGCCAGGTCATCGTGCACCGGCCCGGTCTCGAACTGTCCCGGCTGACCCCGCAGAACATCGGCGAGCTGCTGTTCGACGACGTGATGTGGGCGAGCCGGGCCAAGGAAGAGCACGACGTGTTCGCCGAGACGCTGCGCGAGCGCGGCATCGTCGTGCACTACTTCGGCCAGCTGCTCGCCGAGACGCTCGACCAGCCGGCGGGCCGGGAGTTCGTCCTCGACCGGGTGTGCACGCCCGAGATCCTGGGGCCGGAGCTGGTGGCGCCGGTGCGCCGGCTGACCGAGGACCTGGACGGGCCCACCCTGGCCGAGCACCTGGTGGGCGGGGTGCTCAAGGCGGACCTGCGGCCGCTGCGCGCGCACAGCCTGAAGTGGGACATGCTGCGAGCCGACGACTTCGTCCTGCCGCCGCTGCCCAACCACCTGTTCCCCCGGGACAACTCCTGCTGGATCTACGGCGGGGTGTCGGTCAATCCCATGGCCAAGCCCGCGCGCCAGCGCGAGACCCTGCACATGCGGGCGGTCTACCGCTACCACCCCATGTTCGCCGGGGCGGACTTCGTCACCTATTACGGCGACGACGACGCCGGGCACCTGCCGGCCAGCGTGGAGGGCGGCGACGTGCACCCGATCGGTCACGGCACCGTGCTCATCGGCATGGGCGAGCGGACCACCCCGATGGCGGTGGAGATTCTCGCCCGCGCCCTGTTCACCAGCGGCCAGGCCGCCCGGGTCATCGCCGTCGAGCTGCCGCAATCCCACGCGATGATGCACCTCGACACCGCGATGACCATGGTCGACCGTGAGGCGTTCGTCCTGTATCCCTACTTCGACCCCCGGCTCCGGTCGTGGACCGTCACCCCGGGCGGCGCGGACGGCGCGGGCGGGCTGAACGTCACCCGCAACCACAGCCTCTGGGACACCCTGGCCAAGGCCCTCGCGATCGACCAGGTCACGGTCTTGACGACCGACGAGGACATCCGGGCCGCCGAACGGGAGCAGTGGGACGACGGCACCAACTACCTGGCCCTCGCGCCCGGTGTCGTGGTCGGCTACGAGCGCAACGTCGCCACCAACACCATGCTGCGCAAGCACGGCATCGAGGTGATCACCGTGCCCGGGGAGGAACTCGGCCGGGGCCGCGGCGGCCCGCGCTGCATGACCTGCCCCATCGAGCGCGACCCCGCCTGAGCATAAGGAGAAGCTGATGGACCTGACCGGGCGCAGCCTGCTGAAGGAGATTGACCTCACCGCGGACGAATTCCTCTACCTGGTCGACCTGGCCGGCCAGGTTCGCAAGGACAAGGAGATGGGCCTGCAGCATCACCGGCTGACGGGCCGGAACATCGCGCTGATCTTCGAGAAGGCCTCGACCAGGACCAGGTCGGCCTTTGAGGTCGCCGCCCACGACGAGGGGGCGCACGTGACCTACATCGGTCCCGAGGAGTCCCAGCTCGGCTACAAGGAATCGATGAAGGACACCGCGCGGGTCCTGGGCCGGATGTTCGACGGCATCGAGTACCGGGGGTTCGCCCAGGAGTCCGTCGAGATCCTCGGCGCCCACGCGGGCGTCCCGGTGTGGAACGGGCTCACCGACGCCTGGCACCCCACCCAGATGCTCGCCGACATCTTGACCATGCGCGACCACACGGCGGAGCCGCTGAGCGACGTCTCGTTCTGCTACCTGGGCGATGGCCGGAACAACACGGCGAACTCGCTGCTGGTCACCGGGGCCATGCTGGGGATGGATGCCCGGATATGCGCGCCCGCGTCGTTGCAGCCGTCCGCCCGGCTCCAGATCATCGCCCGCGGCCTGGCGGCCGGATCCGGCGCCCGGCTGACGGTCACCGACGACGTCGAGGCCGGAGTCGAGGGCGTCGACTTCCTCTACACCGACGTGTGGCTGTCCATGGGCGAGCCGGCCGCCGAGTGGGACCGGCGCATCGACATGCTCATCGGCTACCAGGTGAACTCCGCCCTGCTGGCCGCCACGGGCAACCCCGCCGTCAAGTTCATGCACTGCCTGCCGGCGCTGCACAACCGCGAGACCGAGGTGGGCCAGCAGATCTACGACAAACGCGGGCTCGACGCGCTCGAGGTCACCGACGAGGTCTTTGAGTCACCCCAGTCGGTGGTCTTCGAGCAGGCGGCCAACCGGATGCCCACGATCAAGGCCCTCATGGTGGCCACGATCGGGTCGTCGGCATGAAGGCGTGAATATTACGCACCGTAACGGCCTGCGGCGGGCGCGCTCGCGATGCGGAGCGCCGCTGACCCCGCCCCGACCCGGCGCGCCCCCGGCCGGACCCGGGCGCTGCGTCGTATCCTGCGGGTATCCAGTCGGGAGAGGGAGGTCGTGCCCGCGCCGGACATAACGTACGAGCTGCTCGACGGCCGGCAGGCCGCCGGGCACGGGACCGAACTGCAGGCCCTGCACGCCGAGGTGTACGCGGCCCCGCCGTACCGGCGCGAGGAGGACCCCGGCTGCTTCGCGGACCGGTTCCGGGTGCAGAGCCGCCAGCCCGGCTTTGTCCTGGCCGAGGCGCGCCACGGCGGGTACCTGGTCGGCTACGCGGCCGGTATGCCCCTGCGGCCGTCCACCTCCTGGTGGCGGGACCTGACCGCCCCGGTGCCCGACGAGCTCACCGCCGAGCGCCCCGGGCGCACGTTCGCGGTGGTCGAGTTGCTGGTACGGGCCGCTTGGCGGCGGCAGGGCATCGGCCGGGTCCTGCACGACCTCATCCTGTCCGGCCGGCCCGAGGAGCGGGCGACGCTGGTCGTGGCGCCCGCGGCCGCCCCGGCGCAGAACGCCCTGCGGAACTGGGGCTGGCACAAGGTCGCGCGGACCCGCGACGAGCGGCCGGGCTCGGCCGTATCCGACGTGCTCGTCACCGCGCTCCCGTATCGTGGAGGCGAAGGGGAGTAGTCCTTCGTCGGCTGGCCGACATACCGGCGTCAGATGCGCCCGGCCGCCGGGCCACGGCTGTGGTGGACGAGACCTTCGGCTGTCCCGTACTTCCGGCCGAAGTTCCGCCCCCGGGCTCCGGCCGGTGACCGACCGGAGGACCCCGCCCCGTGCCCTCTCTCGCCGTGGTCGGCGCCGCCTTCGCCCTGGCCTTCCTGGCCGAGCTTCCGGACAAGTCGATGTTCGCGTCGCTCGTCCTCGGCCTTCGCTACCGCCCCTCTTGGGTGTGGACGGGGGTCGCCGCGGCGTTCGCGGTTCAGATGGCGATCGCCGCGTCGGCCGGGCGGCTGCTGGCCCTGCTGCCGCACCGGGCGGTGGACGCCGTCGTCGCCGCGGCGTTCCTGGCCGGATCCGCCTGCCTGTGGCTGACCAGCCTGCGGGCGCGGTACCCCGGCGGCGCCGACGCGGCCCGCCAGGGCGGTCGCGCCCCGTCGTTCCGGCTGGTCGCCGCGACCAGCTTCGGCGTCGTGTTCCTCGCCGAATGGGGCGACATCACGCAGCTTGCCACGGCGAACCTGGCGGCCAGGTACGACCCGCTGGCGGTGTTCGCCGGGGCGACGCTGGGCCTGTGGGCGGTCGCCGCGCTGGCGATCGGCGTGGGCGCCCGGAGCCTGAAGCTGATCCCCGTGGCCTGGGTCCGCCGGATCACCGCGCTGATCATGCTCGGCCTCGCCGTCTACGCCGCCGTGGCCGCGGTGGCCCCGCCAGGGTAAGCCTGGATCCGCAGTGGACCGGCATCGTCGATGAGTAAGCCGGTCTCGCCGGACCACGGCCTGATCAGCCCGTCGCTGCCGCGAACCCGCCTCGGGACCGACGAGTACGCGTCCGGGTGCTCCAGCGGCCGCAGGCTGCCTGCCCGTACGTCGACCACCTTGTGCACGTGGCGCCCCCCGGACTGCTGGACCCAGGAGACCCAGGCATGCCACGAGCCGTCGCGTTCATGCATCTCCCAGGCGAGCAGGTGGCCCACCATCCCTCCGCTCATCTCGACGATCGGCGGACACCAGGGCGCATCGCGGCGGCTCATCCGGTTAGTATTCGAATTCCAGTTCTATTTGTCAAGACTGAGCTGCGGCGAGGCTCGCCCCCATGGAGCGGTGGTCACCGTTGGTGCCAGCGAGCCGGACGCGCACGCCGACCTGCGCTGCGTCGTCGGCCGGACGAGCTCGTAGGCAGCAGGAGTGTGGCGCGGCCTATTTCATGAATGACCCAGTATCGCGGTTCCCGGATCGTCGGGATCCTGGCTGAAAAATACTTGTGCGAGTGCGGCGCTGTAGTCCCCGACGCTCACCCTGCCATCGGCATCGCTATCCATGAGCTCGAACCCGGCGCTGCTGACCGACTCGTCCATGCCCTGCGTCGCCGCGCAACGCGCATGCTCGTCCGCCTCGACGAACCCGTCTGCGTCCTGGTCGATGAGCTGAGCCATCCGTTCGATGACGGGGCCGAACAGCCGCTGGTAGTAAGCCTGCGGGTCGCCCAGGCCTTCGGCGAACGCCTTGATGAACTCCTGCCTTGTGATGCGGCCATCGCCGTCGCTGTCGCAATGGGCGCTCAGCTGCTCATATACCGGCCGGTACAGGGCTAAGAAGCCGGCCCGCTGCTGGTCGTCGGTGATATGGAATTCATCAAGAACCCTGCGGCCAGCAGCGAGCAGGTCGTCTTCGGTAATAAAGCCGTCCCGGTCGGTGTCAAACATGTCGAATACCGAGCTGAGATTGCGCTCGCGAAGATCAGGCCTGAGCGCCATAGCTTTTCCTCCGAATCGGAAGTACCGGCACGCGGAAAGAAAACGACAAGCTCTCGGGCGACTGGACGGGCGCCGGTGAGCGGGCCGAGGCTGGCGCTAGGACCAGAACTCGTCGAAGGCGTACAGGTCGGTGTGCGCGGTCCAGGCTTCGGTTATCTTGCCGTCCCGGACGCGGAACACCTGGACCACTTCGACCTGCAGTTGCTTGCCGTCCCGTTCCGCCCGGGTGGTGTGCAGCGCCACGACGTGATCGTCGTTGCCGATCACGTCATGCAGCTCGACCCGGTGCGTGCCGCCCGACAGCTCCGCCAGCAGCCGGAACATTTCAGCTACCTTCGCGGCGCCCTCATGGTGACCGGACAGCGGGCTGCGGCCGGGGAAATGCCAGTGGATATCCGAGGCGAAGAAGTCGCTCTGTAATGCGTCGATGTCGCCGCGGGCGTACGCGGCGAAACCCTGCCGTACCATGTCCTCATTCGGGTGCGCCATCGTGACCCTTTCGCATCGATTAGGCGTCCCTATCATAATGTGAGCCGCCAGGCCCGTGGTCAAGGCCCGTGTAACGCTTGACGTGCGGCGCTTAGCCTGGGGCCGCAGCGGCCGCCGTGATGCGGGAGGAACCTCGTGGCCGACGCCGATGACGTGCGCCGCCTGGCCCTGGCCCTGCCCGGGGTGGAGGAGATCGACAGCGACGGCTTCGACTTCCGGGTGGGCGGCAGGGGGTTCGTGTGGTCCTATCCCGAGCGCAGACCGGGCCAGCGCCGGGTCATCCGGACCGACATCGCGGTGCTGTACGTCGGGGACGAGGCCGAGAAGCAGGCCCTGCTGCTGGGCGAGCCCCGGCTGTTCTTCACCGCGCCCGGGTATGACGGGTGGCCGCTGGTGATGCTGCGACTGGAGCAGGTGGACGCCGGGCGCCTCGAGGAACTGGTGCTGGACGCGTGGCGGATGAGAGCCCCGGAGGCACTGGCCGCCGAGTTCGGCGATGCCTGACCCGGGTGCGTTCTCGGCCGCGAGCCACGGCGTGACGTCCGCCTGCCCTGCCGGCCGTAACCGGGTCCTAGGATCAGGCGAATGCGGCGCGAGTCTTCCACGGTGGTGGTCTTGGTCGGCGAGGCCGGCGACGGGCTGCTGGCCGGGCTGGCTCACTCGCCCGGGGTTTCGGTCGCCCGGGCCGACCCGGCCGCCCGAGCCGCCGCCGCCGGCGGCGAG
>JASIJN010000074.1 GCA_030050125.1 Streptosporangiaceae bacterium
GCCGCGGGCAGGCTGGCCATGGCGGCGGCCGCGCCGGACAGCACCAGGAAGCTGGCCAGCAGCCAGCCGATGGCGCGGGCCGGCGGCAGCGTCCGCCACCAGGAGCCGCGCAGGCCGCCATGCGCCAGCGGCACCAGGATCAGCAGCAAGGCCGGGAGCGCGGCGAGGAACGGCCAGGAGAACGGCAGCAGCGAGACGCCGAACAGCAGGGTCACCACGGGGGACAGCAGCACGCCGGCGACCACGGTGAAGGCCGCGCAGCGCCCGAACGTCGCCGCCCAGGCCGGCCGGGGCAGCCGCCGCGGCCAGGCCAGCCGGATCAGGACCGTGCTGATCGCGGCCCGGCCGGCCACCAGCCCGGCGTAGGCCAGCCCGAAGCCGTACCACGACCGGTTGTAACCGAACAGCCAGCGCAGGTCGTGGAAGACCGCCAGCGGCGGCAGCGCGGTGACCTGCGGGGCGATGGGCCGGGCCACGGGGGCGAAGACCGTGAGCAACCATGCCTCGGCCACGGCACCGCCGATGGCCAGCGCGATGAGGCCGCGATGACGCAGGAACCCCTCGGCTGGCGGGTCGTGGCCTGTGGGCGTGGTCCGCTCCGGCTCCGCTTCCACCTTGGCCGGTGCAACCGGCCCGCCCTGCCGCGCATTCCGCCGCGGGCCCGATCGCCGCCAGCTACTCGCCACACCGCACCGGATACTGGCAGTCATAGCCGATGCGCCTTGCTCCCCAGGAAGAAAGGTGTATATGGCCATGATAAAACGTGGAACAACCGAATTCCGGGGCCGGGCCACCGTCCCGGCCGGCCCCGGATCAGGTTACGCCGCGGGGGCGGCGCCGCCCCCGGGCGCCTCCCAGGAGCGGCGCGAACGCGCGATACCCTCGATCACCGGGAGGGCGCAATGGTGCGACTCGGCGGAATGTACGGCCCCGATGCCACGTTCCTCGGCGTGCCCCGGGCCGACCTGGCGGACCCGCAGGCCTGGGCTGGCACCGACATCATGATCATCGGCGCCCCGTTCGACGGCGGGACGTCGCACCGGCCGGGGGCCAGGTTCGGCCCGCAGGCGATCCGGTTCACCGACTACCTGCCGCACGACGGGTCGCGCCCGCACCTGGCGCTGCGCGTCGACCCGCTGACCGAGCTGCGCGTGGCCGACGCCGGCGACGTGGAGATGCCGTCGGGGGACACCGAGCTGTCCCTGCGCCGGCTGGAGGACGCGGTGCACCAGGCCTGCCGGGGCGGCGCCATCCCGGTCATTCTCGGCGGCGATCACACGATCGCGCTGCCCGACGCGACCGGAGTGGCGCGGCACGTGGGCTGGGGCCGGGTATCAATGATCCACTTCGACGCGCACGCCGACACCGGCGACACGCAATTCGGCTCGCTGTACGGGCACGGCACGCCCATGCGCCGCCTGATCGAGTCGGGCGCCGTGCGCGGGGACCGGTTCCTGCAGCTCGGGCTGCGCGGTTACTGGCCGGAGCCGCAGACGCTGGAATGGATGGCCGGGCAGCGGATGCGCAGCTTCGAGATGACCGAGATCGTGTCCCGCGGCCTGGACGACTGCCTGTCCGAGGCGATGCGCATCGCCACCGACGACTGCGACGGGGTGTTCCTGTCCGTGGACGTCGACGTGGTCGATCCCGGCATGGCGCCCGGCACCGGGACCCCTGAGCCCGGCGGGCTCACCAGCCGCCAGCTGCTCGACGCGGTGCGCCGGATCGCCATGGAGGCGCCGCTGGCCGGCCTCGACGTGGTGGAGGTCGCCCCGCCCTATGACCACGCCGAAGTGACCGCGTTCCTGGCCAACCGCGTCGTCCTCGAGGTGCTCTCCGGCATCGCCTGGCGCCGCCAGCGCGCCGACCCGGCCGCCGGGAAGAGCCACGCTCCCCAGGCGCCGCTGCTCGAAGACCGCGACGCCGGGCCCGCCTGATCTAGCTGGTTAGATAAATCTCACCCGGGACCTGCGGCCGAATAATCGAGGCGATCTATACTCGGCGCATGCTGGACGTGACCAGGCTGCGCGTGCTCGTCGCGGTGGCCCGGTACGGCTCGGTGACGGCCGCGGCGCGGGCGCTGAACTACGCCCAGCCCTCGATCAGCCACCACCTGGCCCGGCTGGAGGCGGAGACCGGGGCCCGGCTGCTGCAGCGGGCCGGCCGCGGGGTACGGCTCACCGACGCGGGGCGGCTGCTGGCCGAGCGCGCCGAGGAGATCATCGGCAGGCTGGACGCCGCGGAGAACGAACTGGCCGCCCACGTCGGCCTGCGCGAGGGACGGGTGCGACTGGCCTCGTTCCCGTCCGCGCTCGGCACGATCGTCCCGGCCGCGGCGGCGCGGCTGGAGGCGGAGAGCCCCGGCATGGACCTGATGCTGGCCGAGGCCGAGCCGCCGGAGGCGCTGCGCATGCTGCGCGCGGGCTACGTGGACGTGGCGCTGGTGTTCCGGCACTACCAGGAGGACGCCGACCCGGGCCCGCCGGAGCTGGACGAGGAGGGCGCCCGCGGCAGGCTGCTGCTCGACGAGCCGGTCCACATGGTCACGCGCTCCCCCGGCGACGGCGAGGCGGCGATGCCGGACCTCAGCGCGCACGCCAAGCACCGCTGGATCGCCGGGTGCGAGCGCTGCCGCGAGTACCTGGTGCGCCAGTGCGCGCTGGCCGGGTTCACCCCGAAGATCGCGTTCACCACCGACGACTACGTGGCGGTCCAGGCCCTGGTCGCCGCGGGCCTGGGGGTGACCACGCTGCCCGGGCTGTGCCTGCGCGCGGCCCGCCATCCGGGCATCCACGCGGCCCCGCTGCCCGGTGCCCGGCGGCACGTGTTCGCGATGACCTACGGCGAGCCGCCGGACCCGCCCGCAACCGCCCGCCTGATCGACGTGCTCGCCCAGGCCGCCACCGCCCAGGCCGGCACGGCCAGGCCCGGTGCCGCCCAGGCCGCCGCCTCGCCCACGGTCGCGGCCTGAGCGCGGCCCGCCCGGTCCCTCAGATGGCGGTCTCGCGGCCCTCCCAGTAGGGCGCGCGCAGCCGCCTCTTGAGCAGCTTCCCGCTGGGATCGCGGGGCATCTCGTCGATGAAGTCGATGCTCTTCGGCCACTTCATCCGGGCCAGCCTGCCGTCGAGCGCGGCCAGGATCTCCGCCTCGAGCCCGGGCCCGGGGTCGAGGCCCGGGGCCGCCTGGACCACGGCCTTGACCTGCTCGCCCCAGTCCTCGTCCGGGATCCCGAACACCGCGACGTCGGCCACCTTGGGGTTCATGATGATCTCGGCCTCGATCTCGGCCGGGTAGATGTTCGCGCCCCCGGAAATGATCATGTCGGACTTGCGGTCGCACAGGAACAGGTAGCCGTCGTCATCCAGGTAGCCGACGTCGCCGACGGTGAAGAAATCGCGCAGCCGGCCCGCCGCCGTCTTCTCCGGGTCGTCCTTGTAGGCGAAGTCGGATATCCCCATCTTCATGTAGACGGTGCCCGGCGTGCCGGGCGGGCAGGGGTTCCCCTCCTCATCGGCGATCATGACCTCGCTGACCGGCCAGGGGATGCCGACCGTACCCGGCCGGGCCAGCCAGTCGTCCGGGGTGGCGATCGTCCCGCCGCCCTCGGTGGCCGCGTAGTACTCGTACACGCACGGCCCCCACCAGTCCAGCATCGCCTGCTTGAGCCCGATCGGGCACGGCGCCGCGGCGTGGATCAGCCACTTCATCGACGACAGGTCATACCGGGCGCGAACCGGCTCGGGCAGCGACAGCATCCGCTTGAAGTGGGTCGGCACCATGTGCGTGTTCGTCACCCGGTACCGCTCGACGAGCGCGAGCGCCTGCTCGGAATCCCAGGTGTCCATGCAGACCAGGGTGTGCCCCATGTGCAGGGCGTTGCCGCCGAAGATGGTGACCGCGGTGTGGTAGTTCGGCGAGGAGACCAGGTGCACGTTGGGCGGCCCGGCGGTGATCCCGAAGAACTGCAGCAGCACCGAGCCTAGTTCGACCGTCTCGTCGGGGTCCAGGCCGGACAGTGCCCGGCGCACGCCCTTGGGGCGGCCCGTGGTGCCCGAGGTGTAGTGCATGGTGGCGCCGGCGGTGCGGTCGTCCGGCATGGTCTGCGGCTGCCCCTCGCGCAGCGCGGCGACCGGGGTGAACCCCGGCACCTCGCCGAAGCTGAACCGCCCGCCCGCCGGGATTCCGGCCTCGTCGGCGGCGGCCGACCCGACGTCCGCGAACCGCTCGTGCAGGAACATCGCCTTGGCCTCGCAGTCCCGCAGGATGTAGGCCATCTCCGGCACGGCGAAATGCCAGTTGATCGGGGTGAGGTACCAGCCGGCCTGCAGCGCGGCCAGGTACACCTCGAGCGCGGCGGCCCCGTTGGGCAGCACCGACGCGATCCCGTCGCCGGGCTTCAGGCCCAGGGCCCGCAGCCCGTGAGTGATCTGGTTCACCCGGGCCAGCAGGTCACCCGCCCGGTACTCGGTGCCGTCCGCCTCGACCACGGCGATCCAGTCCGGGCTCTCCTGCGCGCGGGCCCAGAATCCAAGCGACCCCACCGCTCACCACCTTCTCAGGTCCGACCGGGTCCCGGGAGCGGAGCTCAGGTCGTGGACCCGACCGGCTCGTCGCTCTCGTACTCAAACTCCTCGAGATCCGTCTGATTGACAATCAGGGTGATGCCGAAGACGAGCAGTCCGACCGCGACCAGCAGACAGATCAGCGGGGCGATGTCCTCGATGAACTCGATCTTGAGGTGCGAGGAGTTGACCGTGCCGACCGCGGCCGAGATGCTCTGCGAGGTGGCCGACAAGCTCCCGTCGAACAGGGTAAGCCTGGTGGCGCCGGTGATGTTCTCCAGCACGAGCCGCTCGTTGTCGGTCGCGTCGACCGGGACGCCGGTGACCGGGTCCACCCAGAAGGTGTTGGTCTCGGTGATGTACTCGGGCAGCGTCACCGTCGGCTGGTCGGGGTAGCCGACCAGCGAGCCCGGCAGCGTCTGCGAGGAGAACTGCTGGTTGGTGACATGCTCCGCGAACTTGTAGGTGCTGACCCCGTCGATCGTCGCGGTTCCCTCGTACCGGAATGGCTCCGCCCGGGCCAGGATGGGGTCGAACACCAGGTACGTCTGCTTCTGGGTCCCGATCGGCCATGCGTAGGCCAGCCCGGACTGATGCCCGGTGCGCGTGCCGACGTTCGAGACGCTGACGTAGTCGCCGCAGCAGTTCACGATCGCGCCGGTGCGCCGGTCGAAGGCCGAGCGCTGCGAGGTGTACTGGATCGGCTGGCCGTTGGTGGTGTCCTCGATGGCGGTGAAGTCGTCCCACACCGCCATCGACCCCGTGCCGGCCGCCACGTCGCCCTCGATCGTGCTGGTGGCCTTCGCGCTGACGTCGGTCATCTCCGCGACCTGCTTCTGGCTGAAGTAGCTCACGTCGCGGCCGGCGAGCGTGGTCACCAGGTACTCGTTCAGCGGGAACTTGATCACCTGGCCGGGCAGGTAGAAACGCATGAGCAGCGCGAGAACGAAGAGGAACGCCCCGAGGCCGGTGAGGGTCAGGCCGAGCACACGACGCATCGATCCCTCCCGGGATGGTTCCGCCAGGCCCGCGGCCCTGAGCCGACGTCGATACAGGTCCGAGCTAGCCTACTCGGCAGTAGGTCCGGCGTCACGGACATTCAGGACACACAACTGTAACGTGTTCCGCCTGGGCCGTCCCAGGACACGGACGGACACTTCCCCCGTGGGTCTACGGCGTGCCGGACGTGCCGTAGTTGTACAGCTGCTTGTCCGCCGGCGCGGGCGGTGAGCCGAGCACGCCACTCGTGGTGAACGCGGCCCCAACAGCCAGCACCGCTCCAACCGCGAGCGATGCCACGATCAGTACCAGACGTGACAAGGCGATCCTCCTCCTTGGCCTGGACACCCCGGGCGCGCGACAAAAAGCCACCGAACAGGTAACTCGCCGCACAAGACTAGGAGTTGCCCGGGAAAAAGGCAATATGAAAGGGCGATAGTCGCATTCCGATTAGTTATCACCGGCAGACGAATCTTCACCGGCCCGGCCCGCCCGCCGCGGTCAGCCTGAATACCACCAGATCCGGGCCGGCCAGCACCACCTGGGCGC
>JASIJN010000579.1 GCA_030050125.1 Streptosporangiaceae bacterium
GGCTGGTCGATCAGCGGCCAGATCCAGGCGATCTGCTGCGGCCGGGGATCGAGGTCCTTGCTGCCCGGCCAGTACGGCAGGAAGGTCTCGTTCACGGTCAGCACGTCCCCGCTGGAGCTGTCCGCCTGAGCGGCGAGCGGGTAGACGCCGAACTGTGTCATCGACAGCTGACTGGGCTGCAGCGTGACCGACCAGGCGGCGGTGGCACCTGGGGCCAGCGTGCCGCTCAGGTTCGTCACTCCGTTCGGCACCGGGGAGTCGACCAGATAGGAGCCGTCCAGGTAGTCCTGCATCGTGCTCCTGCTCACGAAGCGGGAACTCGACGACAGGATCTGGACCGAGAGCCCCGCCATCGGCGAGGAAGAGGTGTTGGTCAGGCTTCCCTGGACCGTCACGGGCTTGCCCGGCTGGGCGTAGGCAGGATCCACCGAGGTGATGGCCAGCGAGACCGGCGACGTTCCCGCCTGCTGCGCCGCCGCGTCCGCGGCTCCGGCGGACGCCGCCAGGCCGACCAGGGCCGCCGCCGCGGTGGCGATGGCCCGGGCCGTCCAGCCGGTCAGCAGCGGACAAGGCATGGCGGAAATGCTATTGCGGCCGGCCAGGTCCGGTGAGCGAGGTAGTGCGGAGTGTTCGCCATCGTCTCCCTCCGCGCTCCCCGGGTTTCACAAAGCTTACGCTCAGCACCTACCCTCGATGGCCGTGCCGGATTCCACTTCCCAGAGCCCGCCCGAGCTCCGGTCGCCTGAGCCCAGGTCGCCTCAGCGCGCGCCCAGGCTGACCCAGCAGCAGCGCAAGGCGGCGGCCGTCCTGCTGTCCCGGGTTTCCGCGACGGCCGGCCAGCTTGGCGACATGTTCGCCCGCGGCGGCCACGAGCTCGCGCTCGTCGGGGGCACGGTCCGGGACATCTTCCTCGGCCGGCCTCCCGGCGACGTGGACCTGGCCACCGACGCCGTCCCGGAGCGCGTGCTGGAGATCGTCACGCCCTGGGCCGATCAGTACTGGACGATCGGGATAGATTTCGGCACCGTCGGCCTGCGCAAGGGTGACGAAACATTCGAGATCACGACGTACCGGAGCGAGCGGTACGCGAGCGCCTCGCGCAAGCCGGACGTGAGGTACGGGGAGTCGCTGACCGACGACCTGTCCCGCCGCGACTTCACCGTCAACGCCATGGCCGCGCGGTTGCCCGGCTATGAGTTCGTGGATCCCTTCGGCGGAATGCGAGACCTGAAAGACAGAGTGCTGCGCACCCCCGGCCGGCCGGAGGACTCGCTCAGCGACGACCCGCTGCGGACCATGCGGGCGGCCAGGTTCGCCGCGCAGCTGGGCTTCACCGTCGCGCCCGAGCTGCGCGCGGCCATGACCGAGCTGGCCCCGCGGCTGGCCATCGTGTCGGCGGAGCGGATCTCGGCCGAGCTGTCCAAGCTGCTGCGCTCGCCGCTGCCGGGCGGGCCGCGGCGCGGCATCGAACTGCTCGTGGACACCGGCGTGGCCGACCAGGTGCTGCCGGAGATCCCGCGGCTGCGGCTGGAGCAGGACGAGCACTTCCGGCACAAGGACGTCTACCTGCACTCGCTGACCGTCCTGGATCAGGCCATCGCCCAGGAGGAGCGATACGGCCTGCACCGGGACCTGGTGCTGCGCCTGGCGGCGCTGCTGCACGACATCGGCAAGCCCAAGACCCGCACCAGGTTGCCCGGCGGCAAGGTGGCCTTCCACCATCACGAGGTCAAGGGCGCTGCGATGGCCCGGGCCCGGCTGATCGCGCTGCGTTTCCCGGCCGACGTGGTGGCCGACGTGTCCCGGCTGGTCGAGCTGCACCTGCGATTCCACGGCTACGGCTCGGGTGAGTGGACGGACTCGGCGGTCCGCCGTTACGTCCGGGACGCGGGCCCGCTGCTCTCCCGGCTGCACGCGCTGACCCGGGCCGACTGCACGACCAGGAACCAGGCCAAGGCGCAGCGGCTGGCCCGTGCCTACGACAGCCTGGAACGGCGGATCGCCGAGCTGGCCGAGCAGGAGGAACTGGACAGCATCCGGGCCGACCTGGACGGGCACGCGATCATGCGGATCCTCGGCATCCCGCCCGGCCCGCTGGTCGGCAAGGCCCAAAGGCACCTGCTCGACCTGCGCATGGAGCACGGCCCGCTGGGCGAGGAACGGGCGACTCAGGAGCTGCTGGCCTGGGCGGCGGAGGAGGGGCTGGGCGCCGGGGGCTCGCCCCCGGCCGCCGGCTGATGGCCGAGCAGCCAGTACCCGGCGGCGACCGCCGCGTACCCGGCCGCGACCCCGGCGATTGCCCCCGGCGACCTGCCGTTGACCGGCATGAAGGTCACGCTGACCAGCGCCCCGGCCGCGATCGAGACGTTGAACGTCACGTCGTAGAAGGCGAACAGCCGCCCCCGGTAGTCGTCGGCCACCTCCTCCTGCAGGATCGTGGTCGCGCAGATGGCGACGCTCTGCGAGGCCAGGTACCAGCAGAAGCCGAAGGCCAGGTAGGCGACCTGAATGAAGGTCTCGCCGAGCGCGGCGGTCACCACCGCGCTGAAGGCCAGCAGCAGCGTGATGACCGTCGGCTTGCTCAGCCGCCTGGTGAGGGGCGGGACGAGCAGCAGGGCGCAGCCGTACCCGACCGCGGAGACCGTCGCCAGCACGGCGACGTGAGCCTCGGCTCTCGGCGCGCTCGACGGGTAGAAGTAGTTCCGGTACAGCAGGATCGAGAGCACGGACAAGATCCCGAACAGGAACTTGCCGCCGCCGGTGGCGGCGAGCGCGGCGGCCGGGCCCCGGTTGCTGACCGCGTACCTCGCGCCCGCGCCCAGGTCGCGCAGGACCGAGGACAGGTCGGACAGCAGCGGCCCCGGCACGGGCGCCCCCGGCTCGCGCACCGGGCCGAGCAGATCGCGGCGCATGGTGGCCGCCACCAGGCTCGCCGTGACGTAGCACACGCCCCCCACCAGCAGGGTGATCGCGGCGCCGCGCTCGGTGTCGCCGGTGGCGGCGTTCAGGCCGAGGGCGGTGATGCCGCCGATCGCGCTCACGATCCCGCCCACGGTCGGGGACACCGAGTTGGCCATCACCAGCTTGTCCTCGGCGACCACGTGCGGCAGCGCGGCCGACAGCGAGGCCAGGAAGAAGCGGTTCACGCCCAGCACGAACAGCACCGCGACGTAGAGCGGTGCGCCCCGGGTCCCGGTCGCCATGATCGCCGCGGTCGCCGCCACGAACACCGACCGGACCAGCGCCGAGTAGACCAGGATCTGGCGCCGCGACCAGCGATCGATGAGCACCCCGGCGAACGGGCCGATCACCGAGTAGGGCAGGTAGAGGACGGTGAACGCGGCGGCCGCCGCCGTCGGGTTCGGGAACGTGGTCGCGTTGAAGAACACGTACGTCCCGACCCCGGCGGTCACGATCCCGTCACCGGCCTGTGAGATCAGCCGGGTCGCGAACAGCCGCCGGAAGCCATGCTCCGCCAGGACCGTGCGCAGGTCGGAAACGAAGGCCGAGCGCGCTATCCGGCGTCGCGGCCCTCCCCGGCCAGAGACCGGCCAGCTGCGGCGATCCGGCGGACGGGACACGCTACTCAGCCTACGGCGCGCCAGCGGTGCCGGGCGAGACCGTCGGCGCGACCCCCGATCAGCCCCGCCGGGAGCCCGCCCGGCCGGTCAGCGCTCGACCTCGCCGCGGATGAACTTGTCCACCAGGTCGCGGGCCACGTCGTCGCCGTACTGCACGGGCGGCGACTTCATGAAGTACGAAGCGGCCGACAGGATCGGGCCGCCGATCCGGCGGTCGAGGGCGATCTTGGCCGCCCGGATGGCGTCGATGATCACGCCGGCCGAGTTCGGCGAGTCCCACACCTCGAGCCGGTACTCCAGGTTGAGCGGGACGTCGCCGAAGGCCTTGCCCTCGAGCCGGACAAAGGCCAGTTTCCGGTCATCCAGCCACGGCACGTGGTCCGACGGGCCGATGTGCACCGCCGCCCGTTCCATCTCGTGCGGGATCTGCGAGGTGACCGACTGCGTCTTGGAGATCTTCTTCGACTGAAGCCTGCTGCGCTCCAGCATGTTCATGAAGTCCATGTTGCCGCCGACGTTGAGCTGATAGGTGCGCAGCAGTTCCACCCCGCGGTCCTCGAACAGCTTCGCCAGCACCCGGTGCGTGATGGTGGCCCCGACCTGCGACTTGATGTCGTCGCCGATGATCGGCACGCCCGCCTCGGCGAACTTGGCCGCCCACGCCGTGTCGGAGGCGATGAACACCGGCAGGGCGTTCACGAACGCGACGCCCGCGTCCAGCGCGCACTGGGCGTAGAAGTGGTCGGCCTGCTCCGAGCCCACCGGCAGGTAGGACACCAGAACGTCGGCCCGCGAGTCCCTGAGCGCCTTGGTCACGTCGACCGGCTGCTCGTCCGACTCGGTGATGGCCTGCAGGTAGTACTCGCCCAGCCCGTCCATGGTGGGCCCGCGCTGCACCATGACGCCGGTGGGGGGCACGTCACAGATCTTGATGGTGTTGTTCTCGCTGGCGACGATCGCCTCGGCGATGTCGCGCCCGACCTTCTTGGCGTCCACGTCGAAGGCGGCGACGAATTCCACGTCCCGCACGTGGTACGGCCCGAACTGGACGTGCATCAGGCCTGGCACCCGGCTGCGCGGGTCGGCATCCTTGTAGTACTCCACGCCTTGGACGAGGGAACTCGCGCAGTTCCCGACGCCAACGATGGCTACCCGTACCGAACCCATTCGGATTGCTCCTTTTCCTCATGCCATGCGGGTGTCAGGGCGAGGCCGGCCTCAGCCGACCGGGCCCCCTGAGCCGCTTTGCGTGTGATCCCCGGCGCGCCCTCCGGGCCCCGGGCCAGCTTCCCGCTCCGATGCGATTAGTTCGTTGAGCCAGCGGACTTCCCGTTCGACCGACTCCAGGCCATGCCTTTGCAACTCGAGCGTGTAGCTGTCCACCCGCTCCCTGGTCCTGGACATCGCCGCCCTGAAGCTGTCCAGGCGCTCCTCGAGCCTGCTTCGCCTGCCCTCGAGGATCCGCATCCTGACGTCCGCGCGGGTCAGGCCGAAGAACGCGAAGTGCACGCCGAACCCGTCGTCCTCCCAGGACGCCGGCCCTGCCTCGCCGAGCAGGTCGTGCAGCCGTTCCTTGCCCTCCGCGGTGAGCCGGTACACGATCTTGGACCGCCGGCCCGCCAGCGGCTTGGCGGTCGGCCCGGCCGGGACCTCCTCCGCGATCAGGCCCTGCCGCAGCAGTTCCTTCAGGCACGGGTACAGGGACCCGTACCCGAACGCGCGGAACGCGCCGAGCACCGAGTTGAGCCGCTTGCGCAGCTCGTATCCGTGCATTGGCGTCTTGTGCAGCAGCCCGAGGACGGCCAGCTCGAGTACGCCCGACCGCTGACTGCCCACGCGCCCTGCCTCCCTGCGTGGCGCCGGCCCGCCGCCGCACGACGCCTGGCCTGAGCCACCGCATTACGCCTAACATGCAAGCTTTAACGCGACGCCTCCCGGCGCCATGTCTCAGAACGATGTATCGCTCCGATACATCGTCAAGATAGGCGGTCAGCGGTGGGAGCGCAAGTCCGGCGCGACCGCCGCCGCCGCAGCGGCCTCTGGCGGCCATCCAGGTCTCGGAGAACCAGCGGTTCCGTCGTAACCTGTCGGGCATGAGGCGATCGGTCGTGGACTACGGGCTCGCGCGGCGGGCCACGCTCGCGTCCGTGTTCTCCGGACGCACCACGGTCACCGACGTCTGCGACGCTCACCCGTACCTGCTGCGGGCGGCCAAGTTCCACGGGGAGGCCACCGACCGGGCCTGCCCGATCTGCAGAAAGACCAAGCTCACGCACGTGACATACGTCTATGGTGATGAGCTAGGCCGCTACGAGGGGCGGGTGAAGCAGGCACCGGAGTTGGCGGAAATGGCCGCCGAATACGCGGAGTTCCAGGTTTACGTCGTCGAGGTCTGTCAGAGTTGTGCCTGGAATCACCTCGCATCGTCCTATGTACTCGGCACGGGTGAACCGCAGACCCGGCGCAGACGGCGCGCCCGTGCCGGTGACTGAACGAGCCGGTCGCACGCGTCCTGGCCCATGCTGAGGTCGCGCGGGACGGCGAGGTGTTACGCGCGATACGTGCCGGGACAGTAGGTACCACAGGGTACCTTGAGGCTCGACGGGACTGCTGCGCTCGCGACCCCCAACCCCGACCAGCGAGGACGCGTGAGTAATCAAGATTCTCCCGGGCCGTACTGGCAGGAGCCGTCCGGCGCCGGCCGGCATGGCGCGCGACGTGCGCGCGGCGGCGAGGATCCCTACCCACGGGAAGATCGCTACGGCCGTCCGGCCGACAACGGCTCGAACGGGCACCGCTCGAACGGCCGCGGCCCGGATGGCTACGGGCCCTCGAACGGATACGGGCCCGGCGGCACCGGCTCCAACGGCAATGGCCGCTCGAACGGCACTGGTTACGCTGAGTACGGCAATGGCCACCGTCAGTCCGGCGCCGGCCGTCCGGTTCCCGGCGCCGCCCCCGACGGGTACGGGCGCCCGGCCGGGAGCGGCAGCGGCGCGGACCGGTACGGCAGTCCCGAC
>JASIJN010000580.1 GCA_030050125.1 Streptosporangiaceae bacterium
CGGGCCGGCCGCCAAGGCGGCGGTGCCCCGGGCCGGCCTGGCCGCGGATCGGGCTCGTCCGGCGCCGGCGCCGGCTCGTCCGTCACCGGGTACGGCTGGGCCGAGGCCCGGTGCGGCTGGTCCGGCACCGGAGCTGGCTCGTCCGCCACGGGGTACGGCTGGGCTGGCGTCCGGTACGGCCGGTCCGGCGCCGGATACGGCCGCCGGGCTCGCCGCTTCCAGGCCCGGTCGAGCGCGAACCCCAGCACCACGGCGGCCGCGCCGTCCGCGATGATCGACATCCGGTCCGGCAGCGCGGTGCCGATCACCGGGAGGTTCTCCAGCCACCGCCAGGGCAGGGTGATGCCGGTGTGGACGGTGCCGGATATCAGCGGGTGGGCGCCCAGCGAGAGCAGTTCCAAGACCGCGAAGGTGACCGCGGCGGCCCGCACGGCGGGCCGCCGCCAGCAGGTCACCACGGCCACGGCCAGCACCACGATCAGCGGCCAGCCCAGGTACCCGAGGTACTCCGGCGGGCCGCCCTGGTACCGGGCGGCGGCCGCGGCGCTGGCCGCGGTGTGGAAGAGCAGGTAACCAGACGGGGTCACGAACCCGGTGAGGTCGTTCTTATAGAAGTCGGGCAGGAACGAGCTGCCGTGCTGGGTCAGCGGGCCGAAGAACTGCACCCGCAGCGCGTATCCCGCCAGCAGCAGCGTGACCGCGGCCGCCACCCCCAGCCCGGCCGCGACAGCCGCCAGCCGGGCGGGCACCGCCCGCGGCCGGCCGAGCGCCAGCACCACCACGATCAGCAGCCCGGCCATGCCGGTGAGCAGCAGCAGTTCCTCGCCGGTAAAGAACTGAGCGGTGACGAGCAGGCCGAGCCAGGCGCCGGCCCGCACCGGCGACCACGCCGGCGAGCCAAAGGGCAATCGCCTGGAGGCGGGCGGGCGGGGAGCGCCGAGGCACAGCCGCAGGCCCGCGTCGACGATCAGCGGCGGAAGCACGGCGAACTGCAGGTTGTAATGGCCGATGGCGGCCTGCAGCAGGGCCGGGGAGAACCCGTAGATCGCCCCGGCCAGGGCCGCGGGCCCGGACGCGACCTCCCAGCGGCGCAGCACAAAGAACAGGCTGGCCGCCGAGCCCGCGAAGCCGACCGTCAACAGCACCGTCAGGGCGGTCTGCGGGCCGAGCAGCAACGTCACCGGGGCGAGCAGGACGCCGGGCAGCAGGATCGAGGTGTTCCACATGAGGTTGATGCCCTGCGGCGCGTTCATGGCCCCCGTGACCAGGGCGGGCAGCCTGCCACGGGAGACCGCGGCGGCTTCGTAGCGCAGGAACCAGGCGAACAGGTCGGCGTCGTTCGGGTTGCCCGCGACCGTGTGCGAGGCCGGATCGGCCCATAGATGCCAGGTGACGGCCACGGCGGCGACCAGGTAGCAGGCCAGGATCGCGCAGGCGGCCCGGCCGCCGCGCCGCGGCGCCCGGGCCCGGGCGGGGGCGGCTGGAGACGACGCGGTCGTGGTCATGGCGCGCGCCAACTCCGGCTCCTCCCGGCCCGCTACCGGCCGGCCCGGATGAACACGTAGACGCCGTCGTTGACGTAGATCTGCCGGTACCGCGCGCCGTGAGTCAGGCTCTCGACAAAGGTGAGCACGTTGGCCGGGGGCGGCTGCCAGTCCGTGCTCTCGGTGTCGAAGACGACGTACTCGGTGGCCGGGTTGGTGCCGAAGTTGCCGAGCCAGAACGTGTCGGTCCTGGCCGCGAGCGGGGCCAGCAGGTCGAGGTCGGTGGCGACCGTGGCCCCGTTCGGCACCAGGGCCATCGCCGCCCGCGCGGCGGCCACGTGCTGGTCGATGGCGTAGGTCTGCGGGGTCCAGAGCTGGCTCAGCGGGAACTGGAAGGCCAGCGCCGCGGCGATGCCCAGCATCAGCGCGGCCCCGTGGCGTTCCAGCGGGCCGGTCAGGCGGAGCGGCCGGCCCTCGGCCCGCGCGGCGCGGATCCTGGCCATGCCGTCGATGGCGGCGATGAACACGATCGGCATCACGGTCGCGTTGTAGTGCCAGTCGGTGCCCCAGTAGTAGACGTTGGTTCCGATGAAGCGCAGGGCCAGGCTGGGCACCGCGGCCAGGGCCAGCGGCGACCGGAGCGCGAGGAACGCGGTGGGCAGCAGGATCAGCGCCAGGGTGGGCAGCTTGATCGAGGACCCCGTGGCCAGCTGGCTGAGCAACGCGCCCGCCGACAGATGGCCGCCAACCGGGCTGGCCACGCCGCCGTCGCTCCAGTACAGGTAGTCGTGGGTGGGGCTGAAGTGCGGGATGATCACGGTGATGGCCAGGAACGACCAGGCCAGGCCCCAGACCGCCAGCAGCGCCCCGGCGCGGGGCCGCTTGTAGAACAGCACCATGACCAGCCCGATGGCCGCGAGCGTGAAGCCCTGATCCTCCTTGACGAAGACCAGCGGCAGCGCCCACCACACGGCGGCCCGGGTCCGGCCGCGGACCAGCGCGGACAGCGAGCAGGCCAGCAGCGGGACCGCGAAGGCGATCTCGTGGAAGTCGTAGTTGATCATCTGCTGCAGGCCCCACGAGAACCCGTACGCGGCGCCTATCGCACGTCCGGCACCGGTGCCCAGCTTGTCGGCGGCCGCCCGGCTGACCGGGACCACGGACACCGCGGCCAGCAGGGCCTGCGCCACCAGCAGGGTGACTGGGGTCGGGAACACCCGGAAGAACGGGGCGATCAGCGCGACGATCGGGTGGAAGTGATCCCCGAGCAGGTTGAAGCCCGCGCCCCTGATGTCCACGATCGGCGCGTGCAGATCGGCGTACTGCTTGACGTACTCGGTGAAGATGCCGAGATCCCAGGACGTCGGGTCCAGCCGCAGGTAGCGGAACACCGAGATCGGCAGGTAGGCGGCGAAGACGGCCAGCGCGATCAGCCACGGCACCCGGTCTTCGCGAGACCTGCCGACCCGCGGCGGCGCCGCGGAGGTCCCGGTTTCGCCGGCGGTGCCGGGCAGCACGTCGGCGGGCCCGGGCGACGCGTCGGCGCCCTCCGGCAGCACGTCAGCGGCCCCCGGCATCCCGCCGACGCCTTGCGTCAGCCTGCCGGCGGTCCCCGGAGGCTCGCCGGTGCCCAGTAGCTCCCCGTCGCGGCGCGTGCCCACCGATGCCTGCGAGTCCCTTCGCCTGACCGGTCACGCCGTCCGATCCCGATGGACGCGCGCCGGTGCGTTCGGTAATGCGATCTTTTGCCTGGCCCGCCGCAGCGGAGGCCGTCTACATGGTAGGCAGGAACGGCGGCGGTGACCCAGGGTCCGCGGACGCGAACCCGCCGCCAACCCGGGCGGACTCAGTTAACGGGGAGGATTCTCAGTGAATACGACTGAGAATCCTCCCAGCTAAGTTGATCACGCCGCGGCGGGGCGGCGGCGGCGCGGGGTGTGAGCCGGCTTTCAGAAACTTCTGCGGCCGGGGAATGCGCGGCGCCTCCGTAAAGTTGAGCAAGACAGACTCAAGTCAGTTGCCTGGCCGACGGCAGCGTGGCAAACTTGCGTCGGCAAGGCTCAACTTAGGCACACGAACACAAGGACTGAACTCATGGCACGAGCGGTAGGCATCGACCTGGGCACGACCAACTCCGTCGTCGCCGTTCTCGAGGGCGGGGAGCCCACGGTCATCGCCAATGCGGAGGGCTCGCGGACCACGCCGTCCGTGGTCGCCTTCGCCAAGAACGGGGAAGTGCTGGTTGGCGAGGTCGCCAAGCGGCAGGCGGTGACGAACGTTGACCGGACGATCCGCTCGGTCAAGCGCCAGATGGGCACCGACTGGTCCGTCTCCATCGACGGGAAGAAGTTCACGGCCCAGCAGATCAGCGCCTTCATCCTGCAGAAGCTGAAGAGGGACGCCGAGGCGTACCTGGGCGAGACGATCACCGACGCGGTGATCACCGTTCCGGCGTACTTCAGCGACGCGCAGCGGCAGGCCACCAAGGAGGCCGGCCAGATCGCCGGGATGAACGTGCTCCGGATCATCAACGAGCCGACGTCCGCGGCCCTGGCTTACCACCTGGACAAGGACAACGAGGCCACGATCCTGGTCTTCGACCTGGGTGGCGGCACGTTCGACGTCTCGCTGCTCGAGGTCGGCGAGGGCGTCGTCGAGGTCAAGGCGACCAGCGGTGACAACCACCTGGGCGGCGACGACTGGGACCAGCGGATCGTGGACTGGCTGGTCAAGGACTTCAAGAACAGCTACGGCGTCGACCTGTCCAAGGACAAGATGGCGCTGCAGCGGCTGCGTGAGACCGCTGAGAAGACGAAGATCGAGCTGTCCAGCTCGACCGAGTCGCAGATCAACCTGCCCTACATCACCCACTCGGAGCAGGGCCCGCTGCACCTGGACACCAAGCTGTCCCGGGCCGAGTTCCAGAAGATGACCTCCGACCTGCTCGACCGCTGCAAGGCGCCGTTCCAGCAGGTGATCAAGGACGCCGGGGTGAAGCTCGACAACATCCAGCACGTGGTGCTGGTCGGTGGTTCCACCCGGATGCCCGCGGTCGTCGACCTGGTCAAGGAGCTGACCGGCGGCAAGGAGCCGAACAAGGGCGTCAACCCGGACGAGGTCGTGGCGGTCGGCGCCTGCCTGCAGGCCGGCGTGCTCAAGGGCGAGGTCAAGGACGTCCTGCTGCTCGACGTGACCCCGCTGTCGCTGGGCATCGAGACCAAGGGCGGCATCTTCACCAAGCTGATCGAGCGCAACACCACGATCCCGACCAAGCGCTCCGAGATCTTCACCACGGCCGACGACAACCAGCCGTCGGTGCAGATCCAGGTGTTCCAGGGCGAGCGCGAGATCGCTCAGTACAACAAGAAGCTCGGCATGTTCGAGCTGGCCGGCCTGGCTCCGGCGCCGCGCGGCATCCCGCAGATCGAGGTCACCTTCGACATCGACGCCAACGGCATCGTCAACGTCTCCGCCAAGGACCTCGGCACCGGCAAGCAGCAGTCCGTGCAGATCACGGGCGGCTCCGCCCTGGCCAAGGACGACATCGAGCGGATGATGGCGGACGCGGAGAAGTACGCCGAGGAGGACCGCAAGCGGCGCGAGGAGGCCGAGGTGCGCAACCGGGCCGAGAGCCTGGCCTACACCACGGAGAAGTTCCTCGCCGAGAACTCCGACAAGGTCCCGGACGACGTCAAGTCCGAGGTCGAGTCCGCGATCGCCGACCTGAAGCGGGCCCTGGAGGGCTCCGACACCGAGGCCATCCGGCAGGCCAGCGAGCACGCCGCCCAGGTCAGCCAGAAGATGGGCACGGCCATCTACGCACAGTCGCAGGCGAGCGCGGCGGGCGGCCAGGACGATGGCGCTCAGGCCGGTCC
>JASIJN010000581.1 GCA_030050125.1 Streptosporangiaceae bacterium
TGGACTCCAGTCCGCTGTGGGGCGCAGGCCGGGTGGAGGACACGTTTAACTTGATGGGACACGCCCTGCGCAAGGCCCTGGGCGTGATCGCGGTGCTGCAGGGGCGGGGGCAGGCCGCAGGAACCGCTATCGTGGCGGCGCAGGCGGGGGCGCCGGAGCTGGCTGCCTCCAGCCTGAAGGCGGCGCTGGACCGGGACTGGGACGACCCGGGTGCCCGGCAGGACGCCCTGGCCGTGGTGCTGGGCTTGCTGGAGCGGGTGGAAGCGTTCCTCGCCGGGCAGGCCGGCGAGCAGGCCGCGGCAGAGGCCGTTCAGACAGCCTGCCAGGTCCGCGACCAGGACGTCGACCTGACCGGGCCGGCGTCGGCGCTGCGCCGCGGAGTGGCCAGGGACCGGCGCATCAGCGTGGAGGACAGCCAGATGCGGCATGGCCGCAAGTCCCGCTCCGTGCTGTTTGACGGCTACAAGCGGCACGTGCTACGTGACCTGGACACCGGCCTTGTGGTGGCCGCGGGGATCACCCCGGCCAACGCGCCGGAGGCCACCGTCACCAGCGACATCGCCGCCGACCTGGAGGCTGCCGGGCGGCGCCTGGCCGAACTGCACATCGACCGTGCTTACCTGTCCTCACAGCTGGTTCGTGACCGCGGGCCGGACCTGACGATCTTCTGCAAGGCCTGGCGGGTCCGCAACACGGGGGGCCGGTTCGCCAAGGGCCAGTTCACCATCGATTTCACCGCTGGGCAGCTGACCTGCCCCGCCGGGGTGGCCATGCCGTTCCGGCCCGGCAAGACCGTGCGCTTCCCCAGGGGCACCTGCGCAGCCTGCCCGCTACGACAGCAGTGCACCACCAGCAGCAACGGGCGCAGTGTCTCCGTTCACCCTGACGAGGAACTGCTGGCCGAGCTGCGCCAGCGCCAGCAAACACCCGAAGGACGCGCCGAACTGCGCGAACGCGTGGCCGTCGAGCACGCCCTCGCCCACGTCGGCCACTGGCAGGGCCGCCGCGCCCGCTACCGCGGCGCCCGCAAGAACCTGTTCGACCTGCGCCGGGTCGCCGTCGTCCACAACCTCCACATCATCGCTCGCCAGCCCAGCGACAGCAGCTACCAGATGGCAGCCTGACGACTACCTGACCGGCGCTCTAGCGAGCCTCGCCGACCGTCACCGCGGCGCCGATCGCGGCGGCGACCTCTCCCGGCTGGTCCTGCAGCAGGTTGTGCCCGCCGGGCAGGTACTCGAGCCGGAAGCCACCCGAGGTCACCCGGGCCCAGGCGGCGACGTCGTCGGCCGCGACCTTGCGGTCCTGGGTCCCGAGCAGCGCGAGGACCGGAGCCGTGATGACCTCCATGGAGCTGGTGTGGGTCTCCACGGCCTGATAGTCGGCCCGCAGGGCGGGCTCGACGAGCTCGGCCAGCTCCGGATGGCTCAAGATCTCCTCCGGCAGGTAGCCGTCGGCGGCGACCAGGGCCAGGAACTCCGGCCGCGGCAGCGTCCAGGCCCGGTGGACCGGTATCCGGTCGGGCGCCTCCTGCGAGGACACGATCAGGCCGGTCACGCTCCCGGGCGCGAGCCGCCGGGCCACCTCGTAGCCGATCACCCCGCCCGAGCAGTGCCCGTAGAGCAGGACGCTCCGCTCCCCGGCATGGCCGGCGACCTGCTCGGTCAGGGCGTCCGCGAGCAGATCCAGGTCGGTGAACGGCTCGATGTTCATGAGGGCTTCGCGGCCGGGCAGCCGGACCGCGACGGTGTCCAGGAGATGACCCAGCGCCCGGCAGGTGCGCTTGACGGCCGCGATTCCGGCGCCCGCGTGGGGGATCGCGTACAGCACGCGGTCGGCGGCGGCCGTGGTGGTGATCTCGGCCAGAAAGCGGTCATTGCCCATCGCCGGTCACGGTTCCTTTCCTAGATGTCCAGGCGTTCAAGTGCACGCCAGGCGCAGTTGAGCAGTGCGCCGGCCTCGGGCGCCATTGAGCAGTGCGCCGGCCTCGGGCGGCCGGCCGTCACAGCCGGCGCAGCAGCTGCACCCGGTCGACTTTGCCGGTGCTGCCCAACGGCAGCTCGGGCACCGCGACGATGCGCTGCGGGATCATGTAGGCGGGCAGGATGCCCGCGAGGAACTCCTGCACCCGCGCCGGAGCCAGCGGCTCGTCCGCCGGCACGTAGAACGCGGCCAGGTCCTTGCTCGCCGCGTCGGTCCCGGCCACGGCCAGCACGACCGCGGCGCGGATCCCCGGGCACTGGGTCAGGGCGCCCCGCACCTCGCCGAGCTCGATGCGGTATCCCCTTATCTTGACCTGATCGTCCAGGCGGCCGAGGAACTCCAGGTCGCCGGCTGGCAGCCAGCGCGCCCGGTCGCCGGTGCGGTACATGCGCTCCCCCGCCAGGACCGCCCAGGGGTCGGGCAGGAACCGCGCCGCGGTCAGCGCGGGCTGACCCGCGTAGCCGACCGCCACGCAGTCGCCGGCGATGTACAGGTCGCCCGGCGCACCGACCGGGCACGGCAGCAAGCCGGGCCCGAGAACGTAGTAGCGCGCGTTCTGCATCGGCCGCCCGTACGGGATGCTCGGCCAGGCCGGGTCGACCTCGGCGACGGGATAGTGGTTGGACCACACGGTGCACTCCGTCGCCCCGCCGAGCGCCAGGACCCGGGCGCCGGGAAAGGCCGCGCGGATCTCGTCCGGGAGCGTCAGCGGCACCCAGTCGCCGCTGAGCAGGACCAGGCGCAGGCGATCGCGGCCCACGGGCTCGCCGATCTGCAGGAACGGCGTCACCATCAGCAGCGCCGCGGGCGCCGAATCCCAGATGGTGACCGGCTCGGCCTCCATGATGTCCGCCAGCGCACCCGGCTCGGCCATCTCCTCGTCGGAGGCCACGCGCACCGAGGCGCCCGCGGCGAGCGGGCCGAGGATGTCATAGACCGACAGGTCGAAGCAGAACGACGTCGTGAACAGCAGCCGGTCCTCCGGCGCCATCTCGAAGACCCGGCTGCCCCAGTCCAGCAGGTTGACGACGGAACGGTGCTGGATCAGCACGCCCTTCGGCGGCCCGGTGGATCCGGAGGTGAAGATGGCGTACGCGATGGCATCGGCGCACGCCAGCTCGGGCAGCGGCTGCGATGGCTGCCGCCTGACGTCCGCGCCCGTCCAAACCCGCAGCGCGTTCCTGGCCGCGCGACCGCGGTCGGCCGACGAGGATCCATTAACGCGCAGCAGCGCATCGTAGCGCAGCGCCAGCCGGTCGGCCAGCAGCCCGGGCGGCCGCCGCCGGACCTCGGCGGCCGCGATCCCCGGCATCAGCCGGGGCAGCGAGTCCAGCATCGCCGGAGGTACCCGCAGCCCCGCGTGCTCCTCCAGCGCCGGGTCGATGAGATCGGCGAGCAAGACCGTCCCGCCGGGCCGGAGCAGGCTGGTCAGGGTGGCCAGCGTGTCGAGCAGGTAATCCAGGTCGGGAAGGAACTGCACGGTGCTCGCCATGATCGCCAGATCGAAGCCGTCCCCGACGGCGGCGATCTCGTGGCCGAACAGCACGTGCCCTTCGACCGGGAATCCGGCCCGGGCCGCGATCCCCGCGCTCCGGTCCACCGCCTCCTGAGCCGGGTCGGCCGCCACATACCGGCTCGCGACCGGCGCCAGGGCGGCCACGATCTCGCCCGAGCCGCAGCCGACCTCCAGGATGGCCGCGCCTTCGCCGGCCGCCTCCAGGGCGAGGCGCGCCACGTGATCCCGGTAGGCCCTGACATCCTGAGGGGTGTACGGGCGATCGGACCGGCGCAGGTTGAATCCCGCCGCCACCAGCGGGTCGGGCTCGCTGGACAGGAAGTTGAAGAATTCCTCGACCATCTCCCGGTCCAGGACGGGCTGCCAGGTACGCGCCGCGGCGATTTCCGGGCACAGCACCCGCCGCAGCGACGGCACTTCCCAGCGGAACTCCGCCGCGTCCGGCAGCTGCGGCTGGCCGACGATCAGGCAGCGGACATCCAGGCTGGTCAGCAGGCTCACGACTCTCTGCCGGGGCCAGGCCGGATCGAGCGGCACGTACGGCGCCCCCGCCTTCAGCACGGCCAGCAGCGAGGCGACGGCGGTGACGCAGTGGTGACTGTACAGTCCGACGAAGCGCCCGCGGCCGGCTCCCGCCTCGCGCAACAGGCGCCCCATCTGGTCGGTCCACCGGTCCAGCTCGGCGTGAGTGATCGTGGCGCCTCCCGGGGCGACCAGTGCCGGCCGGCCCGGATGCCGGCCGGCCGCCGCGCGCAGGAGCTCGCCGATGCTGGCGTCGCGATCGAACGGGCGGCTCGTGTCGTTCCACGCGGCGGGCGGCAGGCCGCCCGTTTCCGCGGCGCTGGCCGCGACCATCAGGCATCCACCTCCCGGCCGGTCACCGCGTGGCCGCGAACCCGGACAGCGCCCGGGCCAGCTCGTTGACGGTGGCATTGTCGAAGAAGAGCCGGAGCGACAGCCGCGTCCGCACCGCCTTGCCGAGCTGGCCCATGATGCGCGCGACGAGCACGGAGTGTGCTCCGACAACGGTAAAGAAGTCGTCGTCGTCGCCGAAATCCGCGTGCCCGAGCGCGGCCTCCCACGCCTGCCGCACCATCGCGCTCAGGTCGCCGTCCACGTGAGCATCGCTGCCGGCGGTCGAGGTGTCTTGTGCCATGCTCAGCCCTCCCGAGGGGTTACCAGAGCGCGCTGCGCGACGATCGCCCGCACGTTGCGCAGAATGCTCGCGGCCAGGTCGGCAACCTGGTCGCGCTGTTGGCCCTGGGTGTTGTACGACACTCCGAGCACCAGCCGTCCCGAGCTGACCCTGGCGCTCACCTCCCATGGATAGGGCCGCGCGTTGCCCAGACCCCGGTTGCCGCGGTCGGGCACCGGCTGCGGAGCGAAGAGTTCCTGGCCGTCGCCGGCCGGCCCGGTGTCCCCCAGCAGGTGCCCGGCCCCGCCCAGGTAGTTGAAGCTGACCGAGGCAGGCGGGACGGCGGCCAGCCGCGCCC
>JASIJN010000582.1 GCA_030050125.1 Streptosporangiaceae bacterium
CGGTGCGGATCCTGACCACCTTGTCCCGGCCGGACGGCGGCCGCGCCCTGGTGGCCGGGATGGACGTGCTGGAGCGTCCCGGCCGGGTCCGCTCGGCCATCGGCGCGGTGAGCCAGCACAGCGGCGCGGTGGGCCTGCTGACCGGCTACGAGAACCTGGTCCTGCAGGGCAGGATCTACGGGATCCCGGGCAGGGAACTCCGGTCCCGCGTGGCCGAACTGCTCGACCAGTTCGGGCTGGCCGACGCGGCCGCGCGCCAGGCGCGCACCTACTCGGGCGGCATGCGGCGCCGCCTGGACGTGGCCGCCGCCCTGGTGCACCGCCCGGCGGTGCTCTTCCTTGACGAGCCCACCACGGGCCTCGACCCCGAGGGCCGCGCCGAGCTGTGGGCGATGCTCACCGGCCTGTCCGCCGGGGCGGGGACGACGATCCTGGTCACCACCCACTACCTCGACGAGGCCGACAAGTTCGCGGCCAGAGTCGCCATCGTGGACCGCGGCCGGGTAGTCGCCGACGGCACTCCCGACCGGCTCAAGGCCCAGCTGCGGGGCGATTCGGTCGTGCTCGACCTCGCCGACGCCACGCAGGCGAGGCAGGCCGAGAAGGCCCTGGCCCAGGTTCGCGAGGTCCGGCAAACCAGCTCGGACGGTGCCGTGGTCCGGGCCCGGGTCGCCGAAGGGCCGCGTGCGCTGCCCGCGGTGCTCGCCCGGCTCGAGGCGGACGGCGTCGCCGTCCGTTCGGTCACGGTCGCCCGGCCCTCGCTGGACGACGTCTACCTGCATCACGCCGGCCGGTCGTTCCGGCAGGCAGAAGGGAGCGCGGTCGCATGAACCTCGCCCGCCAGTCGTGGGCCCTGCTCACCGGCCGGTACCTGCGCCAGCTTTACCGTCAGCCGGCGGTCATCGGCATCACGCTCACCCAGCCGGTCATCTGGCTGCTGCTGTTCGGCGCCCTGTTCAAGAAGGTGGCCGAGATACCCGGTTTCGGCGGGGGGAACTACATCAGCTACCTCACGCCCGGCGTGGTGATCATGACCGCGCTGTTCTCGTCCAGCTGGACCGGCATGTCGTACATCGAGGACATGGACACCGGCGTGATGGACCGGTTCCTGACGGCGCCGCTCTCGCGAGGAGCCCTGATCACGGCGTCCCTCGCCTATCAGGCCGTCACCACCGTCGTCCAGTCGGCCATCATCATCGCGATCGGGTGGGGCATCGGGGCGGCATTCCCCGGCGGGGCCGCGGGCGTCGCGGCCCTCATCGCGGTCTCGGTGCTGATCGCGCTGGCCATGGCCGGGCTCTCGAACGCACTGGCGCTGCTGTCCGGCAACCGCGAGACGCTGATCGCGGCCTCGACCACGCTGGTGCTGCCGCTGACCTTCCTGTCCGGTGCGTTCCTCTCACTCCAGATCGTCCCCGGGTGGATCGCCGACATCGCCAGGTTCAACCCGGTGAACTGGGCGGCGAGCGCCGGGCGGATCGCGATCGGGGCCAACCCGCCGTGGGCCACGGTGGCCTCTTACGCCGGCTTCCTCCTGATCGCGCTCGCGGTCACCGCCGTGGCGTCGACCCGGGCGTTCCGCCTCAGCCAGAGCTAACGTTCCGCCTCAGCCAGAGCTGACGGGCGATGGGTGCGGCGCTGCTGTAGCCGGATGTACCCCGGACTCGCATTCATCCCGGCCGGGCCGGCAGGCAGGCATGGCGGCGGAGCATGACGACCCCGGGCACGGTCAGTTGAGCCCGCGACGAGATGCGTGCCGAGGGCGTGAAGCTGGAGGGAAACCCCTTCTAGTCGTCGCCCTCCGGCAGGGACTCGTAGATTTCCTTGCATTGAGGGCACACCGGGAACCGCTTGGGATCCCGGCTCGGCACCCAGACCTTGCCGCAGAGCGCGACCACGGGCGTGCCGGTCACGGCGCTGTCGACGATCTTGTCCTTGTCGACATAGTGCGCGAAACGCTCGTGATCGCCGTCACCGTAGGAGATATCCGGGCGGGTCCGGGTGTCTTCCCTGACATCGCTTCCAGGAAGGACTTCTGTGCTCACAGGCAGCGAGTCTACGCCGTCACACCGGGAGCATTAGCGGAGCATCAGTGAAGCATCAGTTGAGCGTCGGATCGTCGGGATAGGTGGCCACGATCGCGAAATCCCCGCCCTGCCGCCTGAGCACCTGCTGCCAGAGCCGTTCCGGCTCGGCCAGGAACGCATCCGTCGGCTCGCCGGCGACCACGTACCAGGCACCCTCGTCGATCTCCGCCTGCAGCTGGCCCGGCCCCCATCCCGCGTAGCCAGCGAACACCCGCAGCGAGGTAATGCCCCCGGCCAGCAGCTCCGGCGGCGCCTCCAGGTCGACGAGCCCGATCCGGGAGGTCAGGCTGGACCCATCCAGCGAGCGCCAGCCCAGCGGCTCGTCGTCGCCGCGCGCCAGGGCCAGGGCCAGGGCGCTGTTGGGCGAGACCGGCCCGCCCTTGAACACCACGGACGGCCCGGTCACCAGCTCCGTCCACGGCTCGAGCACCTGCTCGACCAGCACTTCGGTCGGGCGGTTCAGCACCACGCCGAGCGTTCCCTCGTCCGGCTCGTCCTCGACGATCAGGATCACGGTTCGCCGGAAGTTGGGATCGCCGAGCAGCGGCGTGGCCACCAGAAGCCGGCCGCTGAGGGTTTCAGCTTCCATGTATCCATGATGCGCCAGAAACCCCGAACTTCGCGCGGCGCGGTGGCAGACGGGCCCGGCCTTGCCTGGCGCCGGGCCCAACCTAACGCCCCGGAGGCACGTACGCTGTATGGGTGTCTCACGGTAGCTCCCCCGCGGGGGAAGCGGGCCAGCGCGAGAGCGACGATCGCCGCGACGGCCGGTCGGCCACGGCGATGCTCGCCGACACGCCGGCGGTCGATGTCACCCGGCTGCGGGTGGCGATCGCGCGATTGTCCCGGCGGCTGCGCAAACACGAGCTGGCCGGCCTGACGCCGACGCAGCTCGCCGCGCTGGCCACGGTCGAACGTACCGGGCCGCTGCGCCTCGGCGATCTGGCCGCCGCGGAGCGGATCGCTCCCTCGACGCTGACCCGGCTGGTCAGCGTCCTGGAAGAGCACGGGTACGTGCAGCGGTCCGCGGTCCCCGCCGACGCCAGGGCCTGGACGCTCGTCGTCACCGCGCGGGGCCACGAGGTGCTCGACCGGATCAGGCAGGAGAACACGCTCCTGCTCGCCGACAGCCTGCGCACGCTCTCCGCCGAGCAGGTCGCGGCCCTGGCCGCGGCGCTGCCCGCGCTCGAGCAGCTGGCCGACGGCGCCGGGCCGCAGACCACGGGACCGGACCAGGCCGGCGGCTAGAACAGCAGGCTGGACAGGGTGGCCCGGGCCTTGCTGACCCGCGGGTCCCGGGGCGGGAAGGCCTCAAACAGCCCGAGCAGGTGCAGCCGGGCCCGGTCGCGCTCCTCGCCCGAGGTCCGCCGGACCGTGTCGAGCAGCCGGCCGAACCCGGCCTCGACCTGGCCCAGCCACACGTCGATGTCGGCCACCCGGCCCTGGGCGTCGGGATCGTCGGGATTCTCGTCCGCTTCCCGGCGCGCCTTCGCCTGATCGTAGGAGTTCACCCGCCGGATCAGGTCCACCTGCGCCAGTCCCAGCGTGGCCACCGGGTGGCCTGGCGCGGAGGCGAGCACCTTCTCGAAGGCGGCCGCCGCGGCGTCCATGTCGCCGCGCTCCATGGCCTGCTGTGCCTCGTCGAACGCGGGGTCGCCGAACGGGTCGCCGGGACCG
>JASIJN010000583.1 GCA_030050125.1 Streptosporangiaceae bacterium
ACCCGCACCGGCCGCGCCGCGGGAACGGCACGCCTCCCGGCGCGGGACCTCGCCATGCCCACCGCCCGGCACCGCTGAACGGGCAACCGGCGCGATCCCGCCAATCCGTAGCAACGGCCACCAGGTAACAACCGTCTCGCAGATAACGACAGGTACTTGCGACACTCAGCTTGACAAGCTCCTCTTACGCTGGTGTCGTCGCGAATTGTGGCCCCACCCTGGGTCTGATCTTTTGCGTTGGTTCGGCTGGCGCGGAGGTCGGGGATGGCGAGGTCACGTGTGGAGCTGTTCGAGCAGATCAGGCGGGACTGGCGGGCTGGGGGATCGTCGATCCGGGAGCTGGCTGCCCGCCATCATGTGCACCGGCGGACGGTGCGGCAGGCGCTGGCTAGCGCGCTGCCGCCGCCGCGGAAGGCTTACCCGCAGCGGCCCAGGCCAGCGATCGGCCCGTATGTGGCGATCATCGACGGCTGGCTGGTGGCAGACCGGGATGCGCCGGCCAAGCAGCGGCACACGGCCCGGCGTGTTTGGCAGCGGCTGGTCGCGGAGCACGGCGCGAGTGTGGCTGAGGTGACGGTGTCGCGGTATGTCGCCCGGCGCCGCACTGAGCTGGGCTTGGAGCAGGTGCAAGTCACCGTGCCGCAGGCGCACGCACCGGGCGCGGAGGCCGAGGCGGACTTCGGCGAGTTCCACGCGCACATCGCCGGGGTGCTGGTGAAGCTGTGGATGTTCGTGATGCGGCTGTCGTGCTCGGGCCGGGCCTTTCACGTAGCGTTCGCCACCCAGGCGCAGGAGGCCTTCCTGGAGGGCCATGTGCTGGCGTTTGAGTACTTCGGCGCGGTGCCGGGCCGGGTCCGGTATGACAACCTCAAGCCCGCCGTCGTGCGGGTGCTGCGCGGCCGGGACCGGGCCGAGTCGGAGCGGTTCATCGCGCTGCGCTCCCATTACGGGTTCGACTCGTTCTTCTGCGTCCCGGGCAAGGACGGCGCGCATGAGAAGGGCGGGGTGGAAGGCGAGATCGGCCGGTTCCGCCGCCGTCACCTGGTCCCCGTCCCCGCTGTCGCCTCGCTGGCGGCGCTGAACCAGCTGATCAGCGCGGCCGGTCTGGTTGACGACGGCCGGGTGATCACCGGACGCCCGGTCACGATCGCCGCAGCGTTCGCCGAAGAGCAGCTCGCGATGCTGCCGCTTCCCGCTGAGCCGTTCGACGCCGCGCGGCTGCTGGCCGCCCGGGTGGATAGCCGGGCCCGGGTCTGCGTGCGGCAAAACTACTACTCCGTTCCGGCTCGCTATGCCGGGCGGCGGCTGCCAGTGCGACTGTCGGCCACCGCCGTCGAAGTGCTGGATGGGCCGCGGGTGGTGGCCCGGCACGAGCGAACCGCAGGCAGGTACGCCGAGATCCTGGACCTGGACCACTACCTGGAGGTACTGTCCCGCAAGCCCGGCGCACTACCCGGGGCCACCGCGCTGGCCCAGGCCCGGGCGGCCGGCGTGTTCACCGCAGCCCATCAAAGGTACTGGGACGCCGCGCGCCTCAAGCACGGCGACGCGGCCGGGACGCGGGCACTGATCGAGGTACTGCTCGCCCACCGCACCCTGCCCGCCGCAGCCGTCAAGGCCGCGATGACCACAGCAGTCGCCTCAGGCGTGCTGGATGCCCAGGCCGTGCTCATCGACGCCCGCCGCCAGGCCGGCCGGCAGGCCGCGCCAGTCATCCCGATCGGCGCCCTGGCCCGCTACGACCGCCCGGCCCCGGCCCTGGACGCCTATGACCAGCTGCTCACCAGGACCATCCCATGACCGCCGTGTCCGATGCCGCCGCCCAGGCCGCCATCGGCGCCGCCACCCGCGAGCTGCACCTGCCCACCGTCCGCGACCAGGCCACCCGGCTGGCCGAGATCGCCGCCCGGGAACACTCCACCTACCTGGCCTACCTCGCCGAAGTACTCGCCGCCGAACTCGACGACCGATCCGCCCGGCGCCGCGCCCGCCGGGTCGCCGAAGCCCGCTTCCCCCGCCTCAAACGGCTGGCCGACTTCAACACCGACGCCGTGCCCGCCATCACCCCCGGCCAGCTCGCGCACCTGGCCACGGGCGCCTACCTGGACAAAGGCGAGCCGGTCGTACTGCTCGGCGACAGCGGCACCGGCAAGACCCACCTGCTGATCGGCCTGGGCCTGACGGCCTGCGAGCAGGGCCGCCGGGTCCGCTACGTCACCACCGCCGCCCTGGTCAACGAACTCGTCGAAGCCGCCGACCAGCGCGCGCTCTCCCGCGTGGTCGGCCGCTACGGCCGCCTCGACCTCTTGCTGCTCGACGAGCTCGGCTACGTCCAGATCGACCCCCGCGGCGCCGAACTGCTCTTCCAGATCATCACTGAACGGGAGGAAAAAGCCTCCATCGCGATCGGGACAAATCTCCCGTTCAGCGAATGGGGCACCGTCTTCCCCGACCCGCGCCTCGTCGCCGCCATCGTCGACCGCGTCACCTTCAACGCCCACATCCTCGAGACCGGCACCCAGTCCTACCGGCTCCGCACCAGCAAAACCACCCGTCAAGCCCCCAAACCCCGCTGACACCGGAGCCAAAATCCACGCCGATCAGCGGGGCCAAATCACTTGACGACACTCATCTACGCGGCTGGTGGGACCGAAGCGCGAGTTGTGGTCCCCAGGTGGCCGAAGAGGGTCTGCTGCCGACGCGGATGGTTTCGTAGGCGCGGTCGACAGCGGTCCAGTGCCGGGCTTGCGGCCTATCCGGAAACGGGCCGCGCAGT
>JASIJN010000075.1 GCA_030050125.1 Streptosporangiaceae bacterium
CATGATCTGGCCGGTCAGCGCCGGCTCCAGCGCGCTGTAGTCATAGGGAAGATCGGGGAGGGTGTAAGCGGCCATCCGCTGCTCCTTATCTGCCTTATCTGCCGTCTCGGTCGCTGCGCCGTCCTGATCGCGAGTTACTGCTAGCTGCTTGCAACTTTCAGCTGCAAGATATTCGCAACTATACAGCCGACCCGCCACGCGGACGCGGGCCCGCACGCGAAGGACGACGAGTCATACTTACTGCAACTTGTTTGCAATAAGTGCGGCCCGCGCGTTATTTTGAGCGCATGACGACGCACGCGGAACGGCCGCCGGCTCATCAGGACGGGGCAGCAACAGACGACGCCGGGGGTGTCTCGGGCGAGATCCGCGCCTTCTGGGACGAGGACGCGGCCGGCTATGACGCCTCGCCGTCGCACTACCCGCAGCGGCCGCAGGAGCAGGCGGCGTGGGCCGCGGCGCTGCGGCGGCTGCTGCCGGAGCCTCCGGCGGCGGTGCTGGACATCGGAGCCGGCACCGGGTTCTTGTCGCTGCTGCTGGCCGGCCAGGGCTACGACGTCACCGCCGCGGACCTGTCCCCGGGGATGCTCGGCCGGCTGCGAAACAAAGCTGCCGAGCGGGGCCTGAGCATCCGGGCTGTCGAGGCAGATGCGCTCGACCCCCCCGCCGGTGACTTTGACGCCGTCGTGGAACGCCACCTGCTGTGGACCCTGCCTGACCCGGGCGCGGCGCTGGCCGCGTGGCACAAGGCGGCGCCCCGGGCCCGCCTGGTGCTGATCGAGGGCACCTGGGGCACTGCGGACGCGGTGGGCACGCAGCAGTGGCGGGCGCGGGCACGCCGGCTGGCCGACCGTGTCCGGCGCGCAAAGCCTGACCATCACGGCCATTACAGCGACCGGGTGCAGCGAGCACTGCCGCACGGCCACGGCCTGAGCACCGCCGACGCTGTCGCCCTGGTGCAGGCAAGTCCGTGGGGCCAGGCTCGCCTGGAGCGGCTGCGGGACGTCGAATGGGCGATCATCGACGGGCGCGGGCTGGTGGACGAACTGCTCGGCACCCATGCCCGGTGGGCCGTTGTAGCGGGAAGCTGAGCCGCCCTCAGCAGATCAACCCTCGCTCCGGAGGGAGCGACGGCCGGCGCTGGGGTTCCAGGCTCAACCGGCGTCCGTCATCCTGGCAGGATGCACAAGATCTCGGGACAGCGCGACCCGGCCGCGGCGTTCCCGCTCCCGGCCAGCCGTGACGACGCCAGCGAACGGCGGCAGGCTGATCGCGCGGTCGCGGTCAGCGCCGCCGGGCTTGCCGTCACCGGCGTCACGGAGCTGCTGATCGCGGTGCTGACCGGATCGGTGGGCCTGCTCGGCGACGCCATTCACAACCTGTCGGACGTGTCGACCAGCGCGGTGGTCTTCCTCGGCTTCCGGCTCTCGCGCCGCGGGCCGACCGAACGCTACCCCTACGGGCTGGACCGGGCCGAGGACCTCGCCGGGATCGGTATCGCGGTGGTCATCTGGGCCAGCGCGGGGTTCGCCGGGTATGAGAGCGTCCGTAAGCTCCTCGACCACGGCACCACCGGGCACGTCGGGATCGGCATCGCCGGCGCCGTGCTCGGCATCGCCGGCAACCTGGCCGTGGCCCGCTACAAGCTGGCCACCGGCAAGCGGATCCGGTCGGCGACCCTGGTCGCGGACGCCCGGCACTCCTGGCTGGACGCCCTGTCCTCCGCCGGGGCCCTGGCCGGGCTGGTCGCCGTCGCCCTCGGCCAGCGGTGGGGCGACCCGGTCGCAGGCATCGCGGTGACCGCGTTCATCTGCCACGTTGGCTACGACGTCACCACCGACGTGATACGCCGGCTGGCCGACGGCGTCGACCCGCGGGTCATCGCCGCGGCCGAGCAGGCGGCCGGGGACCTGCCCGGCGTCGTGCATGCCCACGCACGGGCCCGCTGGACCGGGCGCCGGCTGCGCGTCGAGATCGAGGCGTGGGTCGACCCCGGCCTGACCGTCCAAGGGTCCGACACGCTCGGCCGCGCCGCCGCGGCCGCCATCAGGGATCAGATCCCCGACGTCGACAGCTTCACCTGGGCAACGCGCGCAGCACCAGCCTGACAGTCACGCAACCGGCACGCGCATCACCTCGGCATCTAGTTGCATAAGATGAGTACTTGCAACTCATTTGCAGCTGAGTTACCGTGCGCACAGGCAGCATTCCTGGCGTGCCGACCGGAGGACGTGCCGATGTCCGGTGTTACCGATACCCGCAAGCCCAGCGTGGCCACGATGGTCCGCGAGTCGTTCAAGGCGATGACCCCGGCCGAGCGGCGCCGCGTGATCGGCATGTACGGGTCGATCCTGCTGCTGCACGCGCTGGGGTTCTTCGTGTTCATCGCCTACGTGCTGCCGGCGCATTACAAGCTGTTCGGCATCGGCCTGTCCGTCACCGCCTACACCCTCGGCCTGCGGCACGCCTTCGACGCCGACCACATCTCCGCGATCGACAACACCACCCGCAAGGCGATGAACCAGCGGCGCGGCACCGATGAGCCGCGGCCGCTCGCGTTCGGCTACTTCTTCTCCCTCGGCCACTCCACGATCGTCATCGCGATCGGGGTGGGGATCATCATCGCTGAGAAGACGGTCCTGCCCGCGGTGACCCACTCCAACTCATCGCTGGAATCGTTCGGCGGCACGTTCGGCACGATCGTGTCCGCGGCGTTCCTGTTCCTGATCGGCCTGCTCAACCTCATCATCCTGGCCGGGATCGTGCGGGTCTTCCGGTCCATGCGCCGCGGCGAGTACGACGAGGCCGAGCTGGAGCAGCAGCTGGAAAAGCGCGGGTTCTTCTACCGGTTCTTCGGCCGGTGGATGAACGCGATCGACAAGGAATGGCAGATGTACCCGGTCGGGGTCGTGTTCGGGATGGGCTTCGACACCGCCACCGAGGTCGCGCTGCTGACCACCACCGCGCTGCTGGCCTCCGAGCACATTCCCTGGCAGGCCATCCTCGCGCTGCCGATCCTGTTCACCGCCGGGATGAGCCTGATGGACACCTCCGACGGCCTGTTCATGAACGCCGCCTACGGCTGGGCATTCTTCAACCCGGTCCGCAAGGTCTACTACAACCTGGCCATCACCGGCCTGTCGGTCGCCATCTGCTTCTTCATCGGCGGCATCGAGACCCTCAGCCTGGTCCCGCTGGAGATCCACGGCGTCAGCCAGACCAGCGGCTTCTGGGGCTTCATGTACAACTTCAACATCAACACCGCCGGCTTCGTCATCGTCGGCATGTTCATCGTCACCTGGTCCGCCGCCATCCTCGTCTGGCGCTACGCCCACATCGAACAGCGCTGGACCGCCCGCCTCCAGGCCGCGAACGCCGCCGGCGGGCCGGGCAC
>JASIJN010000076.1 GCA_030050125.1 Streptosporangiaceae bacterium
TGCGGTAGATATCCGGGTTGCGCCAGCTGGGCTGGCCGCCGATGGTTACCTCGCCCCGAGACGGCGCGAGGAAGCCCGCGATCAGGTGCAGCAGCGTGGACTTGCCCGCGCCGTTCGGGCCGAGCAGGCCGGTGACTCCCGGGCCGATGGTCATCGTGATGTCGTTGACCGCGACCACGTTGCCGTACCAGCGCGACACCGCGCGCAGTTCGATGGCGTTCATTCCAGACCCGCCTTCCGGTACCTGGCCGCCAGCCCGCCGAGGCTCGCCGCGAGCAGCGCCAGCAGCATCGCCCCGTAGAGCGCGCCGTAGCCGCCCACCCCGGGCACCGGTCCTGGCGAGGTGCCGCCCAGCCACTGCCGCACGCCGTCCAGCGTGGTGAACGGGCTGACCAGGCCGGACAGGTGGGCCGCGGTGGTCGGCACCTGGACGGTCTCCTGGAAGCCACCCGGCGGTGGCGGCGGCGCTCCGGGCGGCGGGTTGAGGCCTCTCGCCGGGCCGGCCACCGCGCGGACGACGTTCCGCTGGGTGACCGCGATCAGGATGCCGGACATGATCCAGGTCAGGAAGAAATAGATCGCGATGGCGCCCGTCGCGTACGCGCGGCGGCCGCTCAGCGAGGCGAGGGCCAGCCCGATGGCCGCGAGCAGCACCGCCCACATCAGCCCGACCAGCAGGCCCGGGATCAGCGCCCTGGTCTGGCTCCAGATCGCGCTGCCGCCGTGCGCCTGGGCGATCGTGCCCAGGTAGAGCAGGAGCAACGGGATCTCGATGATCGCCAGGCAGGCGGTGATGAACGCGGCGAGCTTGGCCACCGGGTAGTCGATGCGCCGCAGCGGCCGGCAGAAGTACAGCGGCAGCACGTGGCTGCGCAGGTCGCGGGAGACGAGCTCCGGCGCCTGGGCCGCCACGAAGATGATCATGATCACCACGCGCAACTGGAACGCGTAGGTGTCGTAAGGGACGATGCGCGCGTTCCCGTTCGCCACCGCCACCGCGTTCGCGATCGCGGGCAGGCACATGGCCACGAACGCGATCACCGGGACGATCTTGGCCTTGGCGCCGCGGCCCATGCCGAAGGCCGAGCGCAGGCTGTGCCAGTACAGCGCGCGGATGATCTGGGCCCGGCCCAGCCGGCGCCCGCCGTACCGGCGGTAGCCGATGTCGTGGATGACGCCGGTCTCGGACCCGATGACCCCCTCAGCCGACATGTGACGCCTCCGGCTGGTCGTCCCGGAACAGTTCCTCCACCCGGCGGCGCCGCTGCTCCAGCCGGTTCAGCGGGAGGCCGAGGTCGGCGATCGCGTCCCTGACCGCGTCGTAGGTCTCGTCGCCGTCGAGCCCGACGAGCACCGCCCGCTGGTATGGCCGGGGGTCGAGGCCGCGGCGTCCGAGCTCGGCCAGCAGCCGGTCGGAGCCCTCGTCCACCTCGATCAGCAGCACCTGGCTGACCTGGGTCATGCTGGTGATCGTGTCGGCGCGCAGCAGCCGGCCCGCGTCGATCGCCACCAGGTGGTCGCAGATCCGCTCGATCTCGCCCAGCAGGTGCGAGGCGACCACGATGGAGATGCCGAACTCGGCGCCGACCCGGGCGATCAGCTCCAGCATCGAGTTGCGGCCCGCCGGGTCGAGCCCGACGGTCGGCTCGTCGAGCAGCAGCAGCCTGGGGTCGCCGACCAGCGCCTGGGCCAGCTTGACCCGCTGCTTCATGCCGGTCGAGTAGGTGCCGATCTGCCGGTAGCGCTCCTCGTACAGGCCGACGTGCCGCAGCGACTCGGCGGCCCGCTCCTTGGCCGCCGTCGGCGGCAGACCGGACATCCGGCCCAGGTGGGTGACGAACTCGGTGGCGGTGACGTCCGGCGGCAGGCAGTCATGCTCCGGCATGTATCCGGTCACCGCCCTGATCCGCTCGCCGTCCCGCTGGCAGTCGCTGCCCAGCACGCTCGCCCGGCCGCTGGTGGGCCGGAGCAGCCCGAGCAGGATCTTGATTAACGTCGACTTGCCGGCGCCGTTCGCGCCGACCAGCCCCGTGATGCCCGGCGAGACGGTCACCGTGAGCTCGTTGAGCGCGGTGACCGGGCCCGGGTACCGCTTGGTCAGCCCGGTGGTCTCGATGACCGCCGCCCCCTGCCGCCCGGGTTCCCGGTGCGGGGCTGCTGCCAGCGACGATGTTTGGCCGCTCACGTGCCTGTGCCTCACAATCCATGAGATGCCGCCGCCCGGCGCCCGCCCCGGCGGCGCGATCCTGCGCGGGCGTCTCCGGCGCTGCGCGTTCGGGCCGGTCCCGCGGTCCTACCAGGGTGACGGCCCGGGCGGCCCGATGTCGTCACCCGCAGGTCTGATCTTTCCGTCATCCCGCAGCGGGGTGCCGTGGTCAAGCCTACTGGCGGCGGCGGGTGAGTATGGTTTGCGAAGGATGCGAGTTATCGGGCTGGGCCTGGCGGCCTGGCGCGCCCTCGCGCCGGGCCTGCGGGAGGCTGGGCGGCATGTCGCAACGAGGCCAGCGGGCCGGGACCGGATGGCCCCAGGGCCGCCTGGTG
>JASIJN010000077.1 GCA_030050125.1 Streptosporangiaceae bacterium
GGCAGGCCCGACAGCGGCCTAGGGCCGGTTGGGTGGCCGGGGCGGCCTAAGATCGGTCCGGTGCGGCGCGAATCTTCCACGGTGGTGGTCCTGGTCGGCGAGACGAGCGGCCGGCTGCTGGCCGGGGTGGCCCAGTCGCCCAACGTCTCGGTCGCCCGCCGCCCGGTGGCTCCGAACGGCAGGTCGCCAGGTGGCGAGCCAGCGGCGGCCGAGCCACGGCCCGGCTGGGAGGCCGGGGCCGAGGCGCTGCGGGAGGCGGCGCGGCGCCGGTCGACGTACGTGATCGTGGTCGACGACCCGCTGGCCGACGTGGCCGCCGGGTGGCGGGCGATGTGGGAGGTGCCGGCCGCTCCCGGCGGGGCGGCCGGCTTCGAGATGCATGCCTCGCAGGCGCTGGCCGCCTGGCGGGAGAAGCGGTTCGAACTGCCCGACTACTATCTGGTGGTTGCCCCGGCCCAGGGCACCGACGCCGGGCCGGATCTGTACCTCGGCCCGTTGCGCGCCGTCCGCCCGCGCCGGGTCGCCCTCGCCGCCGCGGCGGACGGCGCGGCCCAGCTATCGGCGGTCCTGGGAGCGCTGAGGTCGCTGCAGCACGGGCCGTGGTGGCCGCCACTCGACGAACTGCTCGACGCGGCCCGCCACTTCTACGCCGGCGGCCTGGCCGAGACGCAGCAGGTCCTGCGGCAGCCGGACGGGCCGTCCCGCTCCTAGCGACCTGCGAAGGGCCTCGCCTCAGCCTTGGGCACCCGGCGTCGCCCGTCGCCACGCTTCCTCGGCCGATGAATGCGAGTTTGGGTCACACCCAACTGCACCATCTCCGCACTCATCGGACGCGGAACCGGCGAGGGCACGCGGTCAGCGGACCAGGGCGTCGAGGATAACGGCGGACCGGCCGCTTACTGGCAGACTTGAAGGGTGACGGGCCGGCAGCACTCGGGCTATGAGTCCGCTGCGGGCGGCGAGCCAGCGGCTGTCGTCGCGTTCTGGAAAGCTCTTGAATTGCCTGGGCTGGTCGACGTTCACACGCACTTCATGCCGCCCAACGTGCTGGCCAAGGTCTGGGCGTTCTTCGAGCAGGACCGGGTCGCGGTCGGGCAGCCGTGGCCGATCATGTACCGGCAGCCCGAGGACGAGCGGGTGGCGGCGCTGCGGGCGTTCGGCGTCCGCTGGTTCAGCGCGCTGGCCTACCCGCACAAGCCGGGCATGGCGTCGTGGCTGAACGCCTGGTCCGCGGCGTTCGCGGCGCGGACCCCGGATGCGCTGCACAGCGCCACGTTCTTCGCCGAGCCCGGCGCCGCCGGTTACGTCGCCGAGGCGGTTGCCGCGGGCGCGCGGCTGTTCAAGGCGCATCTGCAGGTGGGCGGGTACGACCCGCGCGACCCGCTGCTCGGCCCGGTCTGGGGACTGCTCGCCGAGGCGGGCGTGCCGGTGATCGTGCACTGCGGCTCGGGGCCGACCCCCGGGCGGTTCACCGGCCCCGGGCCGATCTGCGAGGTGCTGGCCCGCCATCCCCGGCTGGTCGCCATCGTGGCCCACCTCGGGGCCCCGGAGTACGGCGAGTTCCTCGGCCTCGCCGCGCGGCACCAGGGCGTTCATCTCGATACCACGATGGCGTTCACGGACTTCCTTGACCGGATCGCCCCGTTCCCTGCCGCGCTGCGGCCCCGTCTGGCGGACGCGGGGGACCGGATCCTGCTGGGCAGTGACTTCCCGAACATCCCCCATCCCTACCTGCACCAGCTCGAGGCGCTGGCCCGGCTCGACCTCGGCGCGCCGTGGCTGCGCGCGGTGTGCCACGACAACGCGGTCCGGCTGCTGGGGCTGTGAGCCATGCCTAGATCCGAGCGCCTGGGGGAGTACCGGCGCAAGCGCGACTTCGGGCGCACGCCGGAGCCTGAGGGGACCGCCGAGGCGCAGCGCGCGGCACCGGGAGACGGCGGGCCGGTGCGGCGGTTCGTGGTGCAGCGGCACCGGGCCCGGCGGCTCCACTACGACCTGCGGTTCGAGATCGACGGCGTGCTGGCCAGCTGGGCCGTGCCCCGGGGCCCGACCCTGGACCCGGACGTGAAGCGGATCGCGGTGCACGTCGAGGACCATCCCATCGAGTATCTCGACTTCGAGGGCATCATCCCGCGCGGGGAGTACGGCGCGGGCGACGTGATCGTGTGGGACACGGGCACGTGGGAGCCGCACGCCACCGACGACCCGGCGGCCGCGGTCGCCGCCGGCGAACTGCACGCCGACGTGACCGGGCAGAAGCTGCGCGGCCGGCTGGTACTGGTGCACAGCGGGCACGGCCGGGACCAGCAGGACCAGTGGCTGCTGTTGCACAAGAGGGACGAGTTCGCCGTGGTCGGCTGGGATCCCGAGGACCACCCGAGGTCGGTGCTGAGCGGGCGCACCAACGACGAGGTCAAGGCCGATCCGTACCGGATGTGGCGGGCCGACCTGCCGCCCGCCCAGGCGTCGGTGGCCATCCGCCCCGAGGTGCCGGCCGGACCCGACCCGGCGGAGCTCGAGGCGCTCGCCGCGCTGGGGCCCGGCGGCGGCACCTGGGAGGTGTTCGGCCGCAGGCTCAAGGTGACCAATCTGGACAAGGTGCTGTTCCCGGCGCGCGAGGGCGAAGCGCCGGTGACCAAGCGAGAGTTCATCGAGTACGCGGCGCGGATCGGCCCGGTGGCGCTGCCGTACCTGGCCGGGCGCGCGCTCAACATGCACCGCTTCCCCGGCGGCGCGCAGACCCCCGGGTTCTGGCACAAGCAGCTGCCCGATCACGCGCCGGACTGGATCCCGCGCTGGGACAACCCGGCCGCCGAACGCGGCGAGTCCACCACCTACCTGGTCGTGAACGAGCCGGCCGCGCTGGTCTGGGCGGCCAACTTCGGCGCCCTGGAGTGGCACGCCTGGACCTCGCGCACCGACCAGCCGCAGCAGCCGGACTACGCCCTCATCGACATCGACGCCGGAGCGGCCACCACCTGGGACGAGGTGCTGACGCTGGCCCGGCTGCACCGCACCGCGCTGGAGCACCTGCGCGTCCGCGCCCAGCCCAAGCTGACCGGGCACACCGGCATCCAGATCTGGGTTCCGGTCACCCGGGGGCCCAGTTTCGAGCAAACCCGGGCCTGGGTAGAGCAGCTGTCACGGGCGATCGGTGCGATCGTGCCGGATCTGGTCAGCTGGGAGTGGGATGTCCGTTCACGAAAGGGCCGCGCCCGGCTCGACTACACACAGAACGTCATCAACAAGACGCTGGTGGCGCCCTACAGCCCGCGCCCGGCGCCGGGCGCGCCCGTGTCCGCTCCCATCGAATGGGACGAGCTGGACGATCCGTCGCTGCGGCCGGACGGCATCACGATCCGCACCGTCGCCGGGCGGCTGGCGCAGCGCGGCGACCCCTTCCGCACCGTGCTGGGCGGCGGGCAGGTCCTGCCGCCGGTCCACTAGCGATCGAGTCGCTGGCGACCGAATCACTAACGATCAAGGAGGTGTCGGGGGCCATGGATGAGCGGGCCGGCCGTCCGGCCGCCCAGTCCGACCTGGTGGACGTGCCGCGGCTGGTGACCGCGTACTACGCGGAGCATCCCGATCCGGCCAACCCCGCGCAGCGGGTGGCGTTCGGCACGTCCGGGCACCGGGGCTCGGCGCTGCGGCTGTCGTTCAACGACGACCACATCGCGGCGGCCACCCAGGCGATCTGCGACTACCGCCGGGGCACCGGCATCACCGGCCCGCTGTTCATCGGGCGCGACACGCACGCGCTCTCCGAGCCGGCCTTCGTGACCGCGCTGGAGGTGCTCGCCGCCAACGACGTCCGGGTGCTGGCCGACAGCCGGGACGGCTACACCCCCACCCCGGCGGTGTCCCGCGCGATCCTGGCCTTCAACGAGGGCCGGGCGGACGGGCTGGCCGACGGGATCGTGGTCACGCCGTCGCACAACCCGCCGGAGGATGGCGGCTTCAAGTACAACCCGCCCGACGGCGGCCCGGCCGGCTCGCAGGTCACCGCGGCGATCCAGGACCGGGCGAACGACCTGCTGGCCGGGGCGCTGCGCGGGGTCCGCAGGATCGGCTACGCGCGGGCCAGGGCGCAGGCCGGCGCGCACGACTTCCTCGGCCAGTACGTGTCGCAGCTGCCGGCCGTGCTGGACCTGGACGCGGTGCGCGGCGCCGGGGTGCGGATCGGCGCGGACCCGCTCGGCGGGGCGAGCGTGGCCTACTGGGGCGAGATCGCCGACCGGTTCGGGCTCGACCTGACCGTGGTCAACCCGGCGGTCGACCCCACCTTCCGGTTCATGACGCTGGACTGGGACGGCCGGATCCGGATGGACTGTTCCTCGCCCTACGCCATGGCCTCGCTGATCGCCCGCCGGGCCGACTTCGCGATCGCCACCGGCAACGACACCGACGCCGACCGGCACGGCATCGTGACCCCGGACGCGGGCCTGCTCAACCCGAACCACTACCTGGCCGTCGCGATCGACTACCTGTACCGCCACCGCGCGGGCTGGCCGCCCGCCGCCGCCGTAGGCAAGACCATGGTCAGCTCCTCGATCATCGACCGGGTGGCCGAGGCGGCCGGGCGCCGGCTGATGGAGGTCCCGGTCGGGTTCAAGTGGTTCGTGCCCGGCCTGCTGGCGGGCACGGTCGCGTTCGGCGGCGAGGAGAGCGCGGGGGCCTCGTTCCTGCGCCGGGACGGGCGGGTCTGGACCACGGACAAGGACGGGATCATCCTGGCCTTGCTCGCCTCCGAGATCACCGCGGTCACCGGCCGGACGCCGTCGCAGCACTACGCCGAGCTCACCGCGCGGCTGGGCGATCCGGCCTACGCCCGGATCGATGCCCCGGCCAGCCGGGAGCAGAAGACGGCCCTGGCCCGGCTCAGCCCGGAGCAGGTCGGCGCGACCGAGCTGGCCGGGGAGAAGATCCTCAGCCTGCTCACCACCGCGCCGGGCAACGACGAGCCGCTCGGCGGCCTGAAGGTGATCACCGAGTCGGCCTGGTTCGCCGCCC
>JASIJN010000078.1 GCA_030050125.1 Streptosporangiaceae bacterium
ATCCAGCCGCCGTAGGAGAAGCCCACCAGGTGCGCCGGGCGGTCGCTGAGGTTGCCCAGGAGTTCGTCCAGCCAGGCCGCGCAGGCGGCCGGGGGAGTCATCAGGGCGCGCGGGACGCTGGGGTTCGCATCGCCGGGCATGTCGATCCCGTAGACCGGGCGGTCCTCGCCGAGCGCCGCCACGTGCGGGTACCAGGCTGCGGCGTTGAACGCGGAGAGCAGCACGGCCGGCTCCCCGCCGGGATGCGGCCGGTAGGCGTGAACGTGCGTGGTGGCGGTCGCCGTGTCGACATCCAACTCCTCGCACGGCTGCGGCCAGAGCGCGAAAGCCCGCTCGTAGGCGGCCATGAACTTCTCCCGGGCCGCCCCGCTCACCCACGATCCAGGCTCGCCCTCGGCTGCCGGGTCTGCTGCGCCGGTGATGCGCTTGATCCCGAGCATGTCCGCCTCCTCGCGGCTGCATTCCCATCTTTATGATACGAGGGTATCATAAAGATGGCGGGCCCAGGGGTACGGTGGGCGGGTGCCGAAGCGGGTCGACCACGAGGAACGGCGGCGGCAGATCGAGGACGCGCTGCTGCGGACGGCCGCCACGCGCGGGCTGCATGCCGCCGGGATGCGCGAGGTGGCGGCCGAGGCAGGCGTGTCCCTGCGGCTGGTCCAGTACTACTTCGGCACCAAGGAAGAGCTCCTGCTGGCCGCGATGCAGAACCTGGCGGCCAGGTTCGGCGAACGGGCCGTGGCACGGTTCAAGGCGGCCAGCCAGACGGGCGGCCCGGCTAGCCCGCGCGACGTCATCGCGGCCATCCTGGCCGAAGCGCTGCCTGCCGACGACGACAGGCGCACCTTCCACGTCGTTTACACGGCCTACCTAGCGCTCTCGCTGACCGATCCGGCGCTGGCGATCACGCCCCTCGTCAAGAACTCCGACACGGTGATGGACGTGGTGGCCGCCCAGTTGCGGGCCGCCCAGGCCGCCGGCGACACGCCAGCCCACCTGGACCCGGACCTGGAAGCCTTCAGCCTGATTGCCATGTCCGCGGGACTGGCCACGAGCGTCCTCGCCGGCCAGTCCTCGATCCAGCAAGCTCAAGCCGTCATCGACTACCAGCTGTGCCGGCTGTTCCCTGCGTCCAGGCCGGCGTAATGCCGATCGCCGGTGAAAGTACCAGCCGCTGGCCGCCGGACCGGATCACCGATGACGGTAACCAGGGACGTGGCGGACCGTGCCGCGTCACTTCTCGCCGGGCACCACCACGACCGGGCAATGCGCGTGCTGCACGACCTGGCTGCTGACCGAGCCGAGCATGAGCCGGGCGAAACCGCCCGCGCCACGAGACCCGACCACCACCAGGTCGGCGTCGCGGGACGCGTCGATCAGTTCCCTGGCCGGATATCCGGCCACCGCGCGCACGGTGACCGACGCCGGACGGGACTCGCCGAGCTGGTTGATGACCTTCTGCGCCATCTCCTCCGCGGTCTGGCGGATCTTTTCCAGCGTCTCGGTCTCTCCGGACAGAACGGTCGGGTTTCCGGTCCACGGGTTGGCGGGGACCGTGTCGACGGTGATCACGGTGAGCGCTGCCCCCTTCAGAGCGGCCTCCTTGATGGCCCATTCGAGCACTCGGGGCGAATGGGCAGAACCATCGATACCAGCAATGATCCCAGGCACTTCTTCCTCCCTACGACCGGGCCGCCCGCCGGGGTGGCCTTAAAAAACCACAGTTTCATTTTCCCGGCCCTTTGCTCCTGCTGGTAGGGACCTTGGTCAGGTGGACGCGTGCCTTTGGCCTCGCTGGGGCCGCCAGAGCCAGGCTCGGGACCGAGGACGAAGGTCCTCCCGGGCTCACGACCTTCGGACCTGCATCCGCGATCGCTGACCGCGGTGTGATGGGGTGTGAGTCGTGTGGCTCGCCCGGACCGCGGCGGGAGGACGGGTAAATATGGGGAGGAAAGCCATGGACATCTTTGAAGCGCCGCCGGGCCAGCTATCCGCCGAGGCCGTGGCGCCGGAGGACATCGCGCGGTTCGTGGTGGCCGCGGCCGTGGCGGCGCCGTCGGTGCACAACACCCAGCCATGGCGGTTCCGCCACGGCGAGCACGAGATCAGCATCAGCGCCAACAACGAGCGGCAGCTGCGGGCGGCCGATCCGCAGGGCCGCGAAATGATGATCAGCTGCGGCGCGGCGCTGTTCAACATGCGCGTGGCGCTGCGCTCCCTGGGCCTGGTGCCGCAGGTCCGCGTGCTGCCCGAGCTGGAACTGCCCAACCTGGTCGCGCGGGTCAGCTGGGACAAGTCGGTGCCGCCGGTCGAGTACGAGAAGCGGCTGTACGCGGAGATCCCCCGGCGCCGCACCCACCGCGGCGGATTCGATTCGACGCCGCTCCCGGCCGAGCTGCTGTCCGACCTGCAAGACGAGGCGGCCAAGGAAAAGGCCGCGCTGAGCCTGGTGCCGGAGGACCGGCAGCGGATGGCGGCGATCGCGGCAACCGTCGAGGCGGGTGACTACGCGCTGCGAACCGACCAGGCCAGGGCCGACGAGCAGGCACACTGGGCGCCCGGTCCCGGAAGCTCGCGGCAGGACGGCGTTCCGCCGACCGCCTACCCCGCGCAGCCGGAGCACACCGAGCCGGAGTTCCGCAGCCGCGACTTCGCCCGCGGGCACGGGTGGGGGCTCCCGCCCGGCCAGGAGGAGCCGCTGGTGCGATCGGCCGGCGTGGTGGGGCTGCTGACCACCAGCGTCGACCACCCGGTCGACTGGATCCACGCGGGGCAGGCGCTGCAGCGGGTGCTGCTGCTGGCCGGCAGCTGCAACGTCGCGGCGGCGCTGCACAGCCAGCCGCTGGAGATACCCCTGCTGCGGGACTTCATGCGGTTGTACCTCTGCAACCGGGCCTACCCCCAGATGGTGATCCGGCTCGGGGCGACCACGGAGCGGGCCGTGAGCGTGCGCCGCCCGGTGGAAGACGTGCTGTTCTGAGCTACCAGCCGAAGCCGTGGCCCTGGTTGGCGGCCTGCAGCAGCTCGACGTAGCCGGCCCGCTCGTAGGCCGCCTCGTCGCCGTCGGCCGGGACCGACAGCAGCCCGCGCGCGTCGGCCACGGCCGCGAACCCCTTGCGCGCCATCCACTCGGACAGCCCGTCGAGCAGCACGCCGGCGTACCCGGGGCCGTGCCGCAGCAGCGCCGAGGCGGTCATCACCACGTCGGCGCCGGCCAGCAGGTACCTGGCCACGTCGGTGGCGTCCTCGACGCCGGTGGTGGCGGCGAGCGAGCCGCGGACCCGCCCGGCCAGCAGCGCGATCCAGGCCCGGGGCAGCCGGGCCTCGGCCGGGCTGGACAGCCCGAATCCGGCGGTCACGGTCAGGCTTTCCGGGTCGATGTCCGGATGCAGGAACCGGTTGAACAGCACCAGGCCGTCGGCTCCGGCCCGGTCCAGCCGCAGCGCCATCTCCCCGGTCGAGCTGAAGTACGGGCTGAGCTTCACCGCGACGGGCACCTTGACCACGGCCTTGACCGTGGTCAGGATCTCGACGTGACGCGTCTCCACGTCCCGCGCCGGAAAGTAGGAGGAGCGGGAGCCGGGCGAGGGATAACCGGGCAGGTGGTAGATGTTCAGCTCGATCGCGGCCGCACCCGCCCGCTCCAGGGCGGTGGCGTAGTCCGTCCACCCGCCGGTCGTGGACCCGTTCAGGCTGGCGATCACCGGGATGTCCACCGCGGCCACGGCCCGCTCGAGCAGGCTCAGGTACTGTTCCGGGCCCGGCGCGGCGTCGACCGCCGCCGGGAAGTAGGACAGCGACTCGGCGAAGCTCTCGGTCCCGGCGTCGGCCAGCGCCGCGTTCCTGGCCGCCTCCCGGCGCAGTTGCTCCTCGAACAGCGAGTAGAGCACGACCGCGCCGACGCCGGCGTCGGCGAGCCGGCGGACGCCGTCGACGGTATTCGACAGCGGCGAGGCCGAGGCGACCAGCGGGTTGCGCAGCTCCAGTCCCAGGTACCGGGTCGACAGGTCCATCAGCGGTCCTCCCGTGTGTCGGCGGGCGGCGCGGGCTCGGTGCCGGCGCGCGCGGCGGCGGCCTGGTGCGG
>JASIJN010000079.1 GCA_030050125.1 Streptosporangiaceae bacterium
CGCGCTCGTGACCCTGTGGCCGCGCTCTACAGGCTGAACTCGTCGGAGCGGACGCCGTCGAGGAAGGCGAGCCACCCCGCTATTGCCGCCGCTGAAGCTGCAGCCAGTGCCTCCCTTCGCCGGCGAGGCTCCCGGCTGACCCCGGGCCTGGGGGGCGCGTAGGCTGTCCGTCCGTGGACCTGGACGCGCAGGCGATCGTGTCGATGGCCGGGCGGCCGGCCGGGGCCCTGACTCGCCGTGACGTGGCTCGCGCCCTGCTGGCGGTGCCCGCGGCGGACGCGCTCGCCGCGCTGCCTGGCCTGCGCAGGCAGTTCCTGGCGGCGGGCAATCCCTTGTCGGCGGCGTTCTGGGACAGTGCCGCCGCGGTGCTGCAGAAGATCGCGGACGGCTCGGCCACGGTGGGCGACGTGGAGAGGTGGCTCGAGGCAACCGGCACCGAGCCCGCCGGCATCATCGGGCTGCATGTATGGGACGACGAGGATGAGCGCAGTCCGCTGCAGGCCGAGATGCACGGGCAGCTTGTCGCGCATCTCGAGCAGCTGCTCGCGACCGGCGTGACCGACCCGGATCGCCTTGTCGCCGCAGACCCCGAGGCGCTGGCGGAGCATCGCCGGCTGCAGGAAGAGTGGATGATGTCGCCGCTGCCGGACGGGCGCATACCGATGTGGACCGTGACCGACGAGGCAGACGATGAGTTCCTCGCCGAGTGGGACGCCGCCGAGGCCGAGGCGCGGGCCGAGTTGCGCACCGTCCTCGACGAGCTTCCCGGCCGGGACCTTCCCGAGGCCGACCTGAGCGCGGCCTGCGACGTCCTGCGCTCCACCATGAATCGGCCCGGCTGGCCGCGCGAACTGCTCGCCGCCTGCGCCGGACTGGAGCCAGGGAGTTTGCCGGGCGACGACGCGGAACTGTGGCTCACGTTCGCGGCCGGCATCGTGACGCCCCAGGAGGAGTTGCAGGACGATGACGAGACCCGGGACGACCCCGACGGGATCGGCGAGCTGACCGATGACGAGCAGGCGATGGTCTCACTCTGCGCCCTCAACCACGGCGACTGGCTGGCCGCCATGTCGACGCTGGCCCGGGGCGGCCCGGGCACCCCGGCGGCGGCCGACGACCTCGCGCGGTATGTGAGCGACTACGACCCGGACGACGAGTACGACCCAGACGAGGACTACGACCCGGACGACATCGACGACGAGGCTGATGCCGTTGCCGGGATGTTCCTGCCCGCTGTGGGCCTCTGGCGGGTCCTGGGCGCCGTCGACGACACCGGCCGGCTCACGCGGCTCGGCTGGTGGGGCCTGCCCGAGGCGCTGCTGCGAGCCTGGACCCCCCGCCCGTAACCAGGCTGCCCGGCACGAAGCCAGGCCGCACGACAGACGGCGCGTTCAGAATGACGATGCTGGTGGCGGGCGTGCGCCGGGCACGCCTCAGGAACTCAGTCGCCCTCGCGGCTATACAGGGCCGGGTCCTCCTGCTGCCGCGGCAGCAGCACCTCACCGGTCACGTCGGCGCCGAGGCGCACGGTGTCGCCGTCGGCCAGCCGCACGGCGGTCCCCGGCAGCACCCGGTCGCCGTTGACGAATGTCCCGTTTGTCGAGTTCTCGTCGCGGATGGTCGCGCGCCCGGCGTCGTCGACGGTGACCGTCGCGTGCCGCCTGGAAACGTTGTCGAAGTCGGCGAACGCCGCCGCCACCAGGGACTCGGCCGGGTCGCGCCCGAGCAGCAGCGAGGTACCGGCCGGCACCTCCACGTTGCCGGTATCGAAGGCCAGCCGCAGCACCGCCGACGAGATCGCGCCGCTCCGCTCCTCGCGCCTCAGGTACTCCTGCATGACGGTGGCGGGGGGCGGCGGGTCCTCGTCCGGGTGCCGGCGGGGCAGGTTGGCGCCGCAGGTGAAGCAGATGAGGTCGTCCGGCTTGACCTCGGCGTTGCACGCGGGGCAGGTCAGGGACACCATAGACGTCCTCCAGGACAGCTATCTCGTCTCGGCAACAGTCCGCACGCACGAGAGCGTAACCCGCGTCGCCAATCCGGAGGTCACGGGGGCACTGCGCCCCCTTCCGGACGGTTTTGCTCCGGCCGCTCGCGTGGCGCGCCAGTAGCATCGCAGACATCGGGGCATGCCGCCGATGAGGCAGTTATCTGCAAAGGGGCAGAGGTTATCTGCAAAGGGGCAGAGATAGATGATCAGCTACCGGCTCGACGACGAGCATGAGGAGCTCCGCCAGACCGTGGCGGAGTTCGCGCGGGACGTGGTGGCGCCGGTAATCGGTGACTACTACGAGCGCCGCGAGTTCCCGTACGAGATCATCGCGCGGATGGGCAAGCTCGGCCTGTTCGGCCTGCCGTTTCCCGAGGAGTACGGCGGGATGGGCGGCGACTACTTCGCGCTCTGCCTCGCGCTGCACGAACTGGGCCGGGTCGACTCGTCGGTGGCCATAACGCTCGAGGCGGCCGTGGCGCTGGGCGCGATGCCCATCTACCGGTTCGGCAACGCGGAGCAGCGCGCCACGTGGCTGCCCGACCTGTGCCGGGGGGAGCGGCTGGCCGCGTTCGGCCTGACCGAGCCGGGCGGCGGGTCGGACATTCCCGGCGGAATGCGGACGACCGCCCGGCTCGAGGACGGGGAATGGGTCATCGACGGATCCAAGGCCTTCATCACCAACGCCGGGACCACGATCACGTCGCTGGTCACGGCGCTCGCGATCACCGGGAGCTGCGACGGCCGCCGGGAGATCTCCGCGATCATCGTGCCGGCGGGCACCCCCGGGCTCGCGGTCGGCTCGGAGTACTCGAAGGTCGGCTGGTGCGCCTCGGACACCAGGGAGCTTGCGTTCTCCGGGTGCCGGGTGCCGGAGGCCAACCTGCTCGGCGAGCGGGGCCGCGGCTACGCCCAGTTCCTGCAGACCCTGGACGAGGGCCGGGTGGCTCTCGCGGCGCTGGCGGCCGGGCTGGCCCAGGGCTGCGTCGACGAGTGCCTGCCGTACGTGGGGGAGCGCACGGCGTTCGGCCAGCCGCTCGGCCACTATCAGGACATCCAGTTCAAGCTGGCCGACATGGAGGCCAGGGCGCACGGGGCGCGGATCGGCTGGTACGACGCGGCGGCCCGGCTGCAGGCGGGGGAGCCGTTCAAGAAGCAGGCCGCGATCGCGAAGCTCACCGCGTCGAACGCCGCGATGGACAACGCCAGGGACGCGACCCAGATCTTCGGGGGCTACGGGTTCATGAACGAGTTCCCCGTGGCCCGGTTCTACCGCGACGCCAAGGTGCTCGAGATCGGCGAGGGCACGTCGGAGGTGCAGCGGATGATCATTGCCCGTCAGCTGGGGCTGGTCAAGTGACCATTACGCCCCGACTGTGCTGAAGAAAAGCCCGCCAGGCGGCATTGGGTCCGGGGCCAGGCCCCGCCCGCGGTCGCGGGGTCTGCTGTAATGGGCACGCGGACCGTGAAAGGGGCGGTAGCTCAGCCGGTCAGAGCAGCGGACTCATAATCCGCCGGTCGTGGGTTCGAGCCCCACCCGCCCCACCAGGACCACTCGTGTTGTCGCAGGTGGCAGGGGGTTCGCGGGGAGGCAGCCGGGCCGGGTTGATGTAGCGGATTGTCGAACGAAACCCGGCCGGCAATGATTACATGTCCTTACCCGTTCTGTAAGGCTAGGGTTGCTCTTAGCTCCCCTGTGCCGTAGCAGCCGCCACTGGGAAGGGGGGACGGATGCCGTCCGGCTCGTTGCCTGGCATGCCAGCATGTATTCCGAAGGCTTCCGGCCCGGGCGAGGTGAGGGCGCAGTGCCGAAAGGACCGATGACTGACCAGGCTGGCGCTGGTCAGGATCGGGCCGAGGATCAAGGCCCGGCGCCGGCTGCCATCGAGGTGCAGGACGGCCCGAAGGACGGCGAGCAGCGACGGCCCGCCGACCGCAAGACATCCCGGTTCGCGCTGCGCAACTGGCGGGTGAGCTGGCGGCTCATCGCCCTGATCGCGATTCCCACCGTGACGGCCATGTATTTCGGCGGCCTGCGCATCGATGAGGCGGTGCACAGCGCCGAGACCTACCAGCAGGTGGAGCGGCTGGCGAACCTGGGCAACGCGGTCACGCACCTGGCGAACGCGATGGAAGACGAGAGCAACGCCCTGGCCGGCTACATCGCGGCGGGCCGGCGGGGCCCCCTGCCGCCGGACGTGGCCAGGCAGTACATGATCACCAATGCCGCCGCCCGCCAGGTCACCACCCTGGCCAGCGGCATCGGCTCGTCGTATTCCTCCCAGGTGCAAGGTGATTTGTCGGCCGTGCTCGACCGGATCAAAGACCTGCCCTATTACCGGTCGGAGGCCACCGCCACCCATGCCCCCGCGCTGACGATCATCCAGCACTACTCCGACGCGGTCGCCGGCCTGTTCACCCTCGACGACCAGATCTCCGAGGGAAGCAGCGACACCACGCTGGCCAGCGATGTCCGCGCGCTCGGGGCGCTGTCGCGCGACGAGGACCAGGCCACGCAGCAGCGGGGCATCCTGTACGCGGCCCTGGTGGCCGGCAGCTTCCAGCCCAACGCGGCGCTGGCGCTGACCAACGCGTACGCCTCCCAGCAGGCCGAGCTAGGGGAGTTCCAGAGCGCCGCGAGCATCGGCGAGGCACAGGTCTACCAGGACACGGTGGTCGGCCCCGCGGTGGACGACGCCAACGCGATGGAGCAGCAGGCCATCGCGAGCAGCGGCAACGGCACCAGCGTCAGCGTGATGCTGCCCATGTCCCCGTCGAAGACCACCAGCGCGGCGACCGCCTGGGACGCCGACATGTCGGTCACCATCAGCGACATCCGCTCGGTGGAACAGGGCCTGGTCAACCAGGTCATCGCGCGCAGCCAGGCGCTGCAGGCCACCGCGACGCGCACCGCGGCGGAGACCGGGGTCCTGGTGCTGCTCGTCCTGATCATCGTGCTGCTGATCACCATCGTGGTGGCCCGGTCCATGGTGCTGCCGCTGCGCAAGCTGCGGACCGGAGCGCTCGAGGTGGCCGGGCTGCGGCTGCCGGAAGCGGTGCGCCGGATGAGCGAGACCGACGGCGAGGGCGTCTCGCTGGACGTCGAGCCGATCGACGTCGATTCCTCGGACGAGATCGGTGAGGTGGCGCGGGCGTTCGACCAGGTGCACCGGGAGGCGCTGCGGCTGGCGGCCAACGAGGCGGCGCTGCGCGGGAACGTCAACGCGATGTTCGTGAACCTGTCCCGGCGCAGCCAGTCCCTGGTGGAGCGCCAGATCCGCCTGATCGACGACCTGGAGCAGGGCGAGCAGGATCCCGAGCGTCTGGCCAGCCTGTTCCAGATGGACCACCTGGCCACCCGGATGCGCCGCAACTCAGAGAACCTGCTGGTCTTGGCCGGCCATGACGAGAGCCGGCGGTGGAACCAGCCGGTCGCGCTGGTGGACGTGCTCCGCGCCGCGCTGTCCGAGATCGAGCAGTACGAGCGGGTCACGCTGAACGTGCAGCCGGGGATCTCGGTGCGCGGGCAGGCGGTCAGCGACGTCGTCCACCTGACCGCCGAACTGGTCGAGAACGCCACCTCGTTCTCGGCCGCCGATACGCCCGTGACCATCGCCGGCCACCTGCTGGGCAGCGGGGGAGTGCTGCTGGAGATCACCGACCAGGGCGTCGGCATGAGCGCGGAGGAGATGGCTCACGCCAACTGGCGGCTGGACAACCCGCCGGTGGTGGACGTCGCCGTGTCCCGCCGCATGGGCCTGTTCGTGGTGGCCCGGCTGGCGGCCCGGCACGGCATCAGGGTCCGGCTCCGCCCGGCCGGCTCCGGCGGCCTGATCGCGCTGGTCTGGCTGCCCGACGAGGCGATCATGCACGACTCGCCGGACGAAACCCCCGGCACGCGCCGCGGGGACTCGGCC
>JASIJN010000080.1 GCA_030050125.1 Streptosporangiaceae bacterium
GCTGGCCGGCCGGGAGGCGGTCGCCGACGCCAGCGCCCAGCGCAGCGACTACCAGATCAGCTCGCGCCGGATCTGGGTCTAAGCCCCGGCGCGTCCAGCCCCCGGGCCTCGCCCAGCCCGGGCAACGCCCAGCCCGGGCAACGCCCAGCCCGGGCAACGCCCAGCCCGGGCAACGGCTAACCCCGCGCTGACCCGTCACGACAGCCCGTTGACAATCGCGATATCAATATGATATCATATTTGATTGGCGGTCGGATGACGCGCGCCGCAGCCGACAGGAGGCATCCCGATGCCCGCACCCAATGACAACACCGCTCCGAGGGGCCTGCGCGGGTGGTGGGCATCTCCCCCGCGATCTGGCATGCGACGCATCATCTCGCCATGGGAGTACCGCCACCTCCGTGGCTGGGCAAACGTGCGCATTGCCGCCGGTGCCGTCCTGGCCGGCCTTGGCGTCGTTACGCTCTCCTTCGGCGGGAACGACTGGAAGACGTACTGGTGGACGCTGGCGTTCCTGGCGGCGGCGGTGGCGCAGCTTTCGGTCGCCTACTGGTTTCTCACCATCGCTCGTTCCGAGTCTGGCCTGACCTGAGCCCGGTCAGGCACCGCCCGCCCGCTGCTCGCCCGGTTCAAGGGCGGCCGTGAAGGCAGCGAGCGTCGGCGTCCCTGGCGCCCGGTCCAGTACGGCGAAGGTCACCTGCTCGAACCGGGAATGGAAGGCCCCTGTCGGCCCGAGATGATCCGCGAACGCCGAGGCCACCACGGCGGGCGAGTTGCGGAACACGCCGCAGCCCCACGCGCCGAGCACCAGCCGCCGCAGCCCGCTGGCCCAGAACACCGCGAGCACCAGCGCGGCCCGGACCGACAGCACCTCCGGCAAGGTGCCCGCGTGCGGGTGCCCGGCGCCGAGCGCGCCGGCGTTCGGCGCGGCCGCGGTCACGAACGAGACCGGGTACGGCTCGGCCAGCAGCGCTCCGTCGTCGTCGCGGAACACCGGCACGCCCGGTGAGAAGATCACCCGGTCGCTGTAGCGCAGGTCGCGCTGGGCCCGGTGGAACGCGTAGAACTCCGGCGCCCCGACCAGGCAGCGGTACAGGGCCGAGGACCGGGCCAGGCTCTCCTCCTGCGCCTGGGCCCCGCCGCGGAAGCCGCCGCCGGGGTTCTTGGCCGAGGCGAAGTTCAGGCATCCGACCGGGTCGCCGAGCCGCCGGGCCGCCGCCAGCGACGTCTCGCCGGTGACGTCGATCCGGGTGCCCGAGGAGGCCGCGGCCGGCTCCGCCGTGAGCCCGGCCAGGACCGCACGCGACTCGTCCGGCGCCCAGAGCCGGGTGCCAGCGACCGAACGGGCGAGGTCGTCGGCGATCCGGACGCGCCCGCGGGCGGGGTGGTCATACCAGCCGCGGTCCAGGATCTGCAGCGTCTCCTCGGCCAGCGCGGCCCGCCGGTTCCTCATCCAGCCCTCCTTGACACCCCGATCCTGTATGTTACTCTGAATCTGAGTATATCTCATAGTGAGTATAACGTTAGGCGGGCGACATGGCCGAACCAGCCGGACAGCCGGGCACGCCCGGACCCGACAGCGAGGCGCGGTTCCTGGCCGAGTACGACCCGCGGGCGTTCGAGCCGATCGGGGTCACCGTCGACGTGGTGGCGCTGACCATCCGCGACGGGGCCCTGCACGTGCTGCTGGTGCGGCGCGGCCTGCCGCCGTTCGAGGGCTGGTGGGCCCTGCCTGGCGGGTTCGTCAAGACCCGGACCGGGCCGGGCGGCGAGCGGATCGAGGAGGACCTGCCCGAGGCCGCGATCAGGGAGCTGGCCGAGGAGACCGGCGCCGAGCTCGGCCGGATCCATCTCGAGCAGCTCGCCGCCTACGGCACCCCGGGCCGGGACCCCCGGATGCGGGTGGTCTCCGTGGCGTACCTGGCGTTCGCGCCGGAACTCCCCGACCCGCGCCCGGGCAGCGATGCCAGCGCCGCGGCCTGGGTGCCGGTGAGCGACCTCGGCCTGGCCGAAACCGGCGCGGGCCAGCGCCCGGGGACCACGAGGAAGCTGGCCTTCGACCACGCCCGGATCCTGCACGACGGCCTGGAACGGGCCCGCTCCAAGCTCGAGTACACGCCGCTGGCCACCGCGTTCACCGGCGAGGAGTTCACGATCTCGGAGCTGCGGGCGGTGTACGAGACCGTCTGGGGCGAGCCGCTGCACGCGGGCAACTTCCACCGCAAGGTCCTGTCCGTGCCGGGCTTCGTGGAGAGCACCGGCTCGGTCACGCCGCATGGCGGGGCCCGCGGCGGCCCCCGGGCCCGGCTGTACCGGCGCGGCGACGCGCGGCTGCTGCACCCGGCGCTGCTGCGGCCGGGCCGCGAGGACGACGTGCGCTAGACCACGAACGCGACGAGGCGACGCGGCCGGCGAAGGCCGCGAGGAAAGAAAGGGGAACCCCATGGGAAGCGGACGATGGTCCACCAACGTCTACGACGACGCGGCGCGGTTTCGCGCGGCCACCGGCGCCAGCGCCTTCGCCTACAGCGACAGCGGCGCCCGGTACGTGCACCCGGCCCTGGACCCGCGGGACGTGATGCGGGAAAGCCGCGACTGCGACGAGCACCCGCAGTCGCTGGCGATCGCGGTCCTGCTCGACGTGACCGGCTCCATGCGGCAGGTGCCGCGGGCGCTGCAGGGCAGGCTCCCGCAGTTGCTCGGGCTGCTGCTGCAGCAGGGCTACGTCGCGCACCCGCAGATCATGTTCGGCGCGATCGGCGACGCGACCTGCGATCGCGCCCCGCTGCAGGTCGGCCAGTTCGAGTCCGACAACCGGATGGACGACGACCTGGGCCGGATCCTGCTCGAGGGCGGCGGCGGCGGGCAGAAGACCGAGTCCTACGAGCTGGCCATGTACTTCATGGCCCGGCACACCGCGACCGACTGCTTCGAGAAGCGCGGCAAGCGCGGCTACCTGTTCCTGATCGGCGACGAGATGGCCTACCCGAACCTCAAATGGGCGGAAGCGTACTCGGTCATCGGAGACCGGCCACCGGGCGACATCCCGCTGGCCCGCCTCGCCGCCGAGCTGACCAGCAGATGGGACACCTACTTCCTGCTGCCCGAGGGCGCCAGCTACGCCGGTGACCGCGGGGTGCTGCGCTTCTGGCGCGAGCTGCTCGGCCAGAACGTGATCGAGCTCGCCGACCTGGACGCGGTCTGCGAGACGATCGCGCTGATCATCGGCCTGGCCGAGAGCGTCATCGACCTGGACGACGGCCTGCAGGACCTGGCCGACGTCGGTTCGGCGGCCGGGCCGGTGGTGTCCAGGGCACTGGCCCCGATCGGCGCCCGGGCCGCGCTGAGCGCGGGCCGGGGAGCGGCCG